>NZ_JBXBBJ010000004.1:0-251185 GCF_057221575.1 Paenibacillus sp. Y660
GACGGGATAAGCGCTGAAAGCATCTAAGCGTGAAGCCCCCCTCAAGATGAGATTTCCCAGTATGTAAGACCCCTTGAAGACGACGAGGTTGATAGGTTCGGGGTGGAAGCACAGCAATGTGTGTAGCTGACGAATACTAATCGGTCGAGGGCTTATCCTAAAAGGTTTGCTAAGCAAACCTACATCGTAAGCATACGTTAAAAGGTTGTAAGTCAAACCTACATCGTAAGCATACGCTTAAGGTTTGCATGGACCCATACATCCGGCAGACACAGTTAAAGAGGTTTTCAGCAAACCTAATCTTTCGTATCCAGTTTTCAGGGCGCAATTTGCTTTGAAAGTGCAATATATTCCCTGATAGCTCAGTTGGTAGAGCACTCGACTGTTAATCGAGTTGTCACAGGTTCGAGTCCTGTTCGGGGAGCCATTATAGAGAGGTGTCCGAGTGGTCGAAGGAGCACGATTGGAAATCGTGTAGGCTCTAACCGGGTCTCGAGGGTTCGAATCCCTTCCTCTCTGCCAGTAAGGCCCGTTGGTCAAGTGGTTAAGACACCTCCCTTTCACGGAGGTAACAGGGGTTCGAGTCCCCTACGGGTCACCAACAAATCTTTAAAAAAAGTTTGACACAGAATAATGGCCTATGATAAGATATAAAGGTCGCTCAACACGGAGGCTTAGCTCAGCTGGGAGAGCATCTGCCTTACAAGCAGAGGGTCGGCGGTTCGATCCCGTCAGCCTCCACCATATAATTAATAATGACGCGGGGTGGAGCAGCCCGGTAGCTCGTCGGGCTCATAACCCGAAGGCCGCAGGTTCAAATCCTGCCCCCGCAACCAAAAATCTTTACCATTCGGAACTTTCCGAGATTATGATGTGGAGCTGTGGTGTAGTGGCCCAACATGCCTGCCTGTCACGCAGGAGACCGCGGGTTCGAATCCCGTCAGCTCCGCCACTTAAACAACATCAGGCTCGGTAGCTCAGTCGGTAGAGCAGAGGACTGAAAATCCTCGTGTCGGCGGTTCGATTCCGTCCCGAGCCACCATTAGATGTACATGCTTGACAAGTGAATATGCCGTTGTAGCTCAACTGGTAGAGCAACTGACTTGTAATCAGTAGGTTGGGGGTTCAAGTCCTCTCGACGGCACCACATGGAGGATTAGTGAAGTGGCTAAACACGGCAGACTGTAAATCTGCTCTCTCTGAGTTCGGTGGTTCGAATCCATCATCCTCCACCAGTTTACCTTAGGGGCATAGTTTAAAGGTAGAACAAAGGTCTCCAAAACCTTTGGTGTGGGTTCAATTCCTGCTGCCCCTGCCAATTGAATATTTTTGAACGTGGCGGTCGTGGCGAAGTGGTTAACGCATCGGTTTGTGGATCCGACACTCGGGGGTTCAATTCCCCTCGATCGCCCCATTAATTCAAAAATAGGTAATGCATATTTTGTTGGGGATTAGCCAAGCGGTAAGGCAACGGACTTTGACTCCGTCATTCTCAGGTTCGATCCCTGAATCCCCAGCCATTTATATGCGGAAGTGGCTCAGCGGTAGAGCATCGCCTTGCCAAGGCGAGGGTCGCGGGTTCGATTCCCGTCTTCCGCTCCATTTATTTGGCGCCATAGCCAAGTGGTAAGGCAGAGCTCTGCAAAAGCTCTACCCCCAGTTCGAGTCTGGGTGGCGCCTCCACAGATTTTTTAATGCAAGAAACAAAACATGTGCCCTTAGCTCAGCTGGATAGAGCGTTTGACTACGAATCAAAAGGTCAGGAGTTCGAATCTCTTAGGGCACGCCATTATTTACCTGAATGCCGATGTGGCGGAATGGCAGACGCGCGCGACTCAAAATCGTGAGGGAAACCGTGGAGGTTCGAGTCCTCTCATCGGCACCATAATTACTTACATAAACTCTTGAGATCCTTTGGATCTTGAGAGTTTTTTTGTGCGTTGTCCTACTTAAATTTATTTTTAAAGTGTCTCTTTACAACAACATATTACTAGTGTACTATTTAACTAACACACAAGGACACTGGAGGAAAAATTCGATGAAAGCATCTGCTAAGTTAAATGAAGCAAGCATCGTTTGTGCTGCGTATGTTGCTTTGTTTCTAGCGGTAAGCTTTGTTACTTTCAAAAAACGGGATATTGCCTAACAGTTGATTTATTTGTTAAGTGCAGCAGAAGGGAGAAGGACAAATTGTGAGCATTGAATTCGATAATAATTTGCCGATCTATTTGCAAATCATGAATTACATCAAGAAAGAAATTGTCATCGGGAAGCTTAAAGCAGGGGATAAAATACCGGCCGTACGGGAGCTGGCTCTAGAGCTGCAAATTAATCCGAATACGATTCAGCGAACCTTTCAGGAGCTTGAACGCGAACAAATCGTAGAGACGAAGCGTGGGCTTGGACGATATGTAACGAGCGAGGAGACAAAGATTATGGAGATCAAAAAAGAGATGGCTGGCGATCTGCTCGGTCGCTTCATACAAGGGATGCAGGAGCTTGGCTTTGCGAGTAACGATATTGTAATGATTGTTGCGCAAGCGGTAGACGAGAAGGATAACAAAGAGGAGTGAAGAGAACGTGAAAAGCGTATTGCAACTGACTGATGTATCGAAATCATATGCAGGCAAGAAGGCATTAAATCACATTTCGCTTAACATTGCACCCGGCAAAATTGTTGGTTTGCTTGGCTGCAACGGCAGCGGTAAGAGCACACTGATGAAAATTGCGGCTGGTCTTGTTCATCCTGCCTCCGGCTCAGTCCAGGTGGGCGGTCAGCTAGTCGGCAGAGAGACAAGGGAGTATACCTCATTTATGCCGGATCAGCCGCTGACGGAAAGCTGGATGCGCTTGGAGGATGCGATCCAGTTTAATAACGATTTTTATGCAGACTTTGATCTGGCGAAAGCCAATGAAATGCTAGCCTTCATGAAGCTGAACAAAAGGGATCGTGTCAGCGCTCTATCCAAAGGAATGAATGAACGGCTGCAGCTTACTCTTGCGTTGTCGCGAAATGCGAAGCTTTATTTGCTCGATGAGCCAATTGGCGGGGTAGATCCTGTCGCAAGAGCGAAGATTTTGGATGCAATCGTTAACTACTATAACGAGGATAGCAGCCTGCTTGTATCGACCTATCTCGTACGTGATATCGAACGGATCTTCGATGAAGTTATTTTCATAAGTGAAGGTAAGATCGTGCTGCAGGATGAAGTGGAAAATATTCGGCTTACGCGCGGAAAAAGTGTTGATGAGATGTTTAAGGAGTTGTTCGGGGAATGATCAAACTGTTGAAATATGATTGGAAACGGAACAGCGATGGAATTCTCAGTACGCTTGCCATATTGGTTGTTCTTGAAGCAGCGCTATCGATTACGGGACTTACACAGAATTGGAATGAACCGGTGGTGTTATCGTTCAGCATATTCGGCTACGTGCTTGCCATGTCGCTGTTGTTCATTCATTGCTGCCGAACGTTTGATCAAAATTTAAAGTCGTACAGCCGCAGGCTCCTGCCTATTCATCCAATTAACGGGGTAGGCTCAACCATTTTGCTAAGCTGGATTTGCGTGATTTTGATCGCTGTAATTGCTGCTATTCATATTCCGATTTATTTCGCTTTTTCGGATATAGATACCACCTTTATAAAAGAGAATTTTCAATTTGAAAAAGGATCGATACTTTGGATTATTTTAGGCTCCGCGTGGACGTTTACATCTTTGCTTATTTCTATTCTTGCTTCGACTACGGTTGCGCGCAGCTTTAGGTTCAAGCGATCCGCTTGGATTGGAATTCTGTTTTTCTTCGGGGCGCAAATCATTATGGCTTGGATTTCAGAAGTAATATTTGATTATGGCGAGGATTCTTTGGGCTTTGTCGAAATTAATAGTACGCAAACGGGGAATGCGATGTCCTTCCAATCATCATTTAGTCTAAACACATTTACAGGACCGTTTCTATTAGAGCTGGTATTTACGGCTAGTTTCCTATATTTGATGCATTATTTGTTAAGCAAAAAAGTAGAGCTATAAGACACAATCAGAAAGGCGCTTGAGGGTTTATTTTACCCCCGTGCGCCTTTTTTGGCGTGTTAGGGGCTTCGCGCGCTATTTGAGGATGGTCGTCAACGCCGCTGTACGGGATGATTAGTTCGATTAATATGATTTTAAGAAAGCGCTTTAAATGATAGTATTAGAGAGGATTCAAATTATGATAGGGGGAAAGCGGAGCGTGTGGTTCGGTAAATCGATAAGAACTCGACTTATTATCGGATTTATGGCAGTAATGCTGCCGGTCGTCATTTATATGCTTATCAATAACAGCTATTCGCGCGATATCGTTCGTGAGAAGGTGTCGGAGACCTACCGGAACACGCTCGATATTTATGTCGGTCAGACGGATCACAACCTAGCTCAAATCAACGATTATCTTTATAAAATGTCTGTGCTTGATTCAGACGTCGGGCTGCTTATGTCCTTCCCGATGGACAGCGACGGCTACACCTTAACGAAAATACGGATCGATTCCAAGCTGAATCGCGACGTAGGCGTCTATAATCTGATCGATGCTGTGTTTCTATACCACAAGAACGACATTATTTTTGGAACGGACAGCGTATATAACGATACGAAAAAAATAATCAAATCCCATATGGATACGATGACGACGGAACGAAATTTGCTTCTGAACGATCAACAAACGTGGGAAGTAAGAGCCGACGAGCGGATGCCGGGCAAATTTTTTCTAATCAACTTCATTAAAGCATCAGAGGGGCTGTATGTCGGCGCCATGATCAAAGTACAGGATATCAACAAAATGCTCTCTATCCAATGGAGTGACGGGGATATCGGGCATAACGGCATTTACTTGCGAGATGGGGACCGGCTTGTACAATCATTAACGGAAAACATAGGGCCATTTGAGCAGAGTTATAAAATAACGAATAAACCTTATGAGTCGCTGACAGACCGGGGAACAGGCGCGACCTATCTCGTGATGAACCGTATGAGCGAAATGGTCAATATTGCTTACCGCGTCGTGATTCCGGAGGAAACGCTGCTTCGCAACCTTTTGTTTTTCCGAAATGCAACGCTGTTTGCTCCGATCGGTTTTTTAGCCATCTTGCTTATGTACTTATTTTTTATGCGCAACATGCTGTTTAAGCCGCTGCATGAGCTCATTCTGGCGATGAAGAAAATATCACTCGGGATGCTGGACGTAAGGCTTAAGAAAAACAATACACTTGAATTTGAATTTCTCGGCAACACATTCAATGTCATGGCTGAGCAAATTAAGACGCTGAAAATCGATGTGTACGAGGAGCAGCTTCGGGTGAAGCAGGGGGAGCTGAAGCAGCTTCAAGCGCAAATCAACCCGCATTTTTATATGAACAGCTTGAATATCATTTATAACTTGGCTGCACTGAACGATACGGAATCGGTCAAAAAGATGTCACTGCATCTTGCGGATTACTTCCGCTTTATTATGAAAGCCAATCGGGATACGATTACGCTCAAAGAAGAGCTGATGCATATCGAGAACTACATGACGATTCAAAAAATCCGTTTTCCCGACAAGCTGGAATGCACGTTTGAGGGAATGGACGACATTATGAGTTATCCGATAGCGGCATTGACCGTACAGCCGTTTGTCGAAAATTCGATCATTCATGGCTATAAAAACAGGAGGCAGCTGTTCCAAATTAAAATCGCGGCGGAAATAGACGCTGACAATGGATTTACGCTTACGATCAGCGACAATGGCGTCGGCTTTAGCCCAGAGGTGCTGGAGAAGCTGCATAATAAGGAGCCGCTGCAGCAGGAGGAGACGGGCAGCCTGGGCATCATGAACGTTATTCACCGGCTGCAGCTGCTATATGGTGAGCGGACGTCGATCACATTCCGCAATCAAGCGGAGGGCACAGGCGCGATAGTGGTTATCGTATTTCCTAAGCGAGTGGAAGGGGTAAAGGCCGTTGTATAATTTATTGGTCGTTGATGATGAAGAGATTGCGATTCGCGGCATCGTAGAGGGCATTGATTGGTCGACGCTTCCTATTGGCAATATCTATACAGCTATTGATGCGGAGGAGGCGCAGTCCTTGCTGACCGCACACACGGTACATATTATGCTGTCGGACATCGATATGCCGAATCAAAGCGGCATTGATCTGCTGGAGTGGACGAACGAGCACTCTCCTTCCACCGTGACGATCTTCCTTACCGGGCATGCGGATTTCAAGTATGCGCAGCAGGCCGTACAGCTCGATTGCTTCGATTATTTGCTCAAGCCAATCGACCACAACGCGCTGAAAGCTTGTGTGAACGAGGCGCTGGACAAGGTTCGCGATTTGGAGCAGCTTGCAAAAATTCGTGGAACGTACAGCTTATTTTATGAGCAGTGGAGCAAGCAGCGTCCGATTCTAATCGAGCGCTTCTGGCTGGATGTCATCCATTATAGGCTTTCCGCTGCGCCGCAGCAGCTTGATTCCGCGCTGCAAAACTATGCAATGCCGCTCCAATCGGGCAGCCTTATTCGCGTCGTACTCATAAGCATCGAGCAGTGGCGAGAGGAATGGTTGGCGCGCGACGAAGAGATTATGACCTATGGTGTAAAAAACGCGGCCGAGGAGCTTGTGCTTCAGAGCGATCCGGGGCTTATTGTTCAGGATGGCAGCGGGATTTTATATGCACTACTGTATAGCTCGCCCGATGGGAACGCGCCATCTACCGCCGTCACCAACGAGCGCTGCAAAACGTTTATTAATCAGTGCAAAAGCATGCTGCATTGCCATCTTTCCTGTTATATCGGAGAGAACGTGGAGGTAAAGCAACTCCGCGCCTCCGTTCAGACGCTGCTATCCCTGGAGCGTAGCAACGTAAGCAGCACATGCGCCATCATTATGGAGCGGGACGATAAGCAGAAGCATGGGCACAGCGCCCCACAGCAAGCTCCCTTCTCCGATTGGGTGCTGCTGCTCGAATCAGGAAAGCGGACGGAATTAGCGCTGCGGATCGATGAGTGCTTCGACCAGATGCAGCAGAGAAGTGTCGATTATACGCATATGGCCTCGTTTTATTTTGGCTTTATGAATATGCTGATTGAGTGGCTCAATAAAAAATCAGTACAATTGACCGATGTATTCACGAATCGAGAATGGGAGGTTGGCGAGAATGTCCTGAAATCGTTAGCCCGGATGCGAATCTGGGCACAGCAATTAAGCGCTCAGGTAACGGAATACGCCAATCAGAACGGAAAGGACGTATCGCAGGTTGTAGATAAGGTTCAGCGCTTTATGGAGGAGCATCTTGGCGAAGAGTTTAGCCGCGAGCAGGCTGCGGAGTCGGTTTATTTGAATCCTGCCTATCTATCGCGCCTGTACCGCAGGGAAACCGGCTATTCGTTAACGGATTACTTGGTGAGAATAAGAATTGCGAAGGCGCGCAGCTTGCTGGAGCAAACGAATAACCGGGTCAGCGATATCGCGCTTCATGTAGGTTATTCTAACTTCTCGCATTTCTCCAAGCTATTTAAGAAGATGACCGGCCTGACGCCGCAGGAATATCGCAAGAAGTATCAGGATGTGTGAGTGAAAAGTCACAGCACCGTTAATATGGTCACGGCGCCGACAGATGTCGGCGTCTTTTTTTTATACAATTTAAGCAAGAGAAATGACTTAAAGCCTTAGAAAGAGGAGGAGGAAGACGATGGCGGATCAGACGTCGAAAGCTGCGGCAACGGCCTATATTCCACAAATTAAAGCTAGGAAGACATCTCATTTACTCATATTCCGCAAATACTGGATGTTCTATGTGATGATGCTCCCGGCCATCGTTCTGCTTGTATTCAACAACTATATTCCAATGTTCGGCATCATAATCGCGTTCAAGAGCATTAACTACGCGGATGGCATACTAGGAAGCGCGTGGAATGGGTTAACGAACTTCGAGTATTTGTTCAAGACATCCGATGCGTGGATTATTACGCGCAACACACTATTGTACAACTCTGGCTTTATTATTCTCAATTTGATCATTCCACTGGCGTTTGCGCTGATGCTTAATGAGATTCGCAACAGGTTCGTCGCCAAGCTCCATCAGACGGTTATGTTTCTTCCTTATTTTCTATCCATGGTCGTGATCAGCTACCTCGTCTTCGGCTTCATGAGCGATGAGCACGGTTACTTGAACAGCTCGCTGCTTCCGGCATTAGGGCTTGAGAAGGTGAGCTGGTATTTTACCCAGGAGGTATGGCCTTACGTCCTGCCAATCGTGAACACGTGGAAGAGCATGGGCTACTTCACCGTCATTTATATGGCTGCTATCATCGGCATCGACGATGAGTATTACGAGGCTGCAACGATCGACGGGGCGAGCAAGTGGAAGCAAATGACCCGCATTACGATCCCGCTCATTATGCCTGTCATTACGATAATGACGCTGCTTCAGATCGGCAAAATATTTAATGCGGATTTTGGCCTATTCTTCCAGGTGCCGAGAGAATCGGGCGTGCTGTTCCCGGTTACGAACGTCATCGACACTTATGTCTATCGGACGTTCCTGACCGTTGGCGACATCGGCTTATCATCCGCAGCGGGTCTGCTGCAGTCGGTCGTCGGATTCACGCTGGTTTTTCTATCGAACTGGGTTGTGCGCCGCATCAACAAGGATAACGCATTATTTTAGCAGATGATTAGCCATTCTTCTTTTCTATGAAAAATTTATGGAGGTGAACCTATGGAAGCAGTCGAGAAAATGTCGTCCGGGTCCAATCCAAAAAACCAATTGTCGATTCCGGCTTCTCTAGGCATCAATGTGTTCTTTATTGTATATTCGCTGCTCTGCATCATACCGCTTGTTCTGATCGTTATGGTCTCGATTTCGGATGAGGCGACGGTCGTGCGGGAGGGCTATCAATTTATCCCTTCAAAGCTTGACTTGGCTGCCTACCAATTTCTGTTCAAGGATGCGACCCAAATTATTCGCTCCTACAGCATCTCGATCCTCGTCACTATCGTGGGCACAACGCTCAGCCTTATTATTATGGCGCTGTACGCTTATCCGATCTCAAGAACAGACTTCCCGCATGCCAAGTTTTTTACCTTCTTCGTTTTCTTTACGATGCTGTTCTCAGGCGGACTTGTGCCATGGTACTTGGTGTACGTTCGTTTACTCGACTTAAAGGATACGCTGCTTGCCCTCATTATGCCGCTTCTCGTCGCAGCTTTCTTCGTGCTCATCATTCGCACGTTCTTTCAGACGACGATTCCGGTAGCCGTACTGGAGTCCGCTAAGATTGACGGTGCAGGAGAGCTTACTATTTTCGCAAAAATCGTCCTACCTTTATCGCTACCAGTGCTCGCGACGGTTGCACTCTTCCAGACGCTCACCTATTGGAATGATTGGTTTCTCAGCTTGGTGTTCATTACGAAGGATGGGAATATTACCGTGCAATATTTGATGTATAAGACGATGCTGAACATTCAATTCCTTGCGAATAACAGCACGGCGGCAGCAGCGATTACGGCAGCGGGCGGAACGTTCAAATTTCCGAGCGAGACTGTTCGCATGGCGATGGTTGTCGTCGGGATCGGGCCAATTATTTTCGCGTACCCGTTCTTTCAAAAGTACTTTGTCAAAGGGTTGACTGTAGGCGCTGTAAAGGGCTGATTGTACAAATGAACGGTTGCCAAAATGGCTGGAGCCGGCTATGCCGGTTTAGCATACAACTTAATTTTTAAGGGAGGTCTACCCGCTATGAAGCAAGTTAAACAAAAAACATCGATGCTTCTCATGATGATGCTGACCATCGTGCTCGTCATGTCCGCATGCTCAGGAAACAACAGTAAAACGAATAACAATCCAGAGTCTGCGAAGAATACTGCCGCCGAGACAGACAAACCAGCAGGTACAGAAGAAGAGCCGCCCGCATCCGATCTGAAGCCTTACAAAATCTCGCTCGTCTATCCAGGCACCCCTCAGAAGGATGAGAAAAAAGTGGAAGAGGCGCTTAATAAGCTGCTGACCGAAAAAATCAACGCAACCATCGATCTAATGCCAATAGACTGGGGCGCATGGGACGATAAAATCAATCTGATGATCGCATCCCGCGAAGAGGTTGACATTATCTTCACTGCGCAGTGGAACGGCCATGCGAATAACGTATCCAAGGGTGCATTCCTTGAGCTAGGCGGTCTGATCGATCAATACGGCAAGGGCATCGTTGAAACGCTAGACCCTGCCTTCCTCGAAGGCGCGAAGATCAATGGCAAAAACTACGGCGTGCCAACGAACAAGGAACTAGCTGCCGCAGGCGGGATCGTATACCGCAAAGACGTTACCAACGAGCTTGGCATTGATATGAGCAATGTCAAAACACCTCAGGATCTAGATGCAATCTATGCCGTCGTAAAAGCAAAAAGACCTGAATTGACGCCGCTTTACACAACAGCGGGAGCCTTTAACTCGCATTTCTTTGCCAACTATGACTTTCTAGGCGATTCGACGATTCCAGGAGCCGTTCTGAAGGATCATGACGGTACGACCGTAACGCCGATGGAGAAAATCGACCGCTACAAGGAATATTTGAACCTTACCCGCGACTATTTCAAAAAAGGCTACATTAACGCCGATGCCGCGACAACGCAGGTCGCTTCCGCAGATGCATGGAAAGCAGGCACTGTATTCTCTACAATCGAGCCGATGAAGCCTGGCAAGGATTCTGAAATTGCGAGCGCTTCAGGGCTGACAGGCAAGCTTGCCCAAATTATAATGACGGAAAAAACGGTTGCTACGTCTGAAACCGCTGGCTCGATGCTCGGCGTCTCCTCCACTTCGAAGGATCCGGCCCGCGCTATGATGCTGATCAATTTGCTGCACACGGATAAAGAAATCAACAATCTGCTGAACTTCGGTTTGGAAGGCGACCACTTTACACGCAGCGGTGAAATCATTACCGCAACAGGCAACACCGCGAACTATAACCCAGGCTCCGCTTGGATGTTCGGCAGTCAATTCCTTAACTACGTATGGGACACGGAGGACCCAGACAAGTGGGCGAAATTCAAGGAGTTCAACCAAAACGCAAAGGTCTCTCCCGCGCTTGGCTTCGTATTTAACAGCGAGCCCGTGAAGGCTGAAGTAGGCGCGCTCGCAAACGTTATCCGTCAATATCAAAGAGCGCTTGAAACCGGCTCCGTCGACGTCGATAAAATTTTAGCCGAGTATGAGGCGAAGCTGAAGGATGCTGGCGTTGACAAGGTCGTAGCCGAAAAACAAAAGCAATTCGACGAATTTCTGGCAAACAAATAAGTGTTAAGCGAAGCTTAGTCTGTAAATAATGAAAACCCGCGTCTTGCAAAGGCGCGGGTTTTTCTTGCTTGCATTTTTTGGCCTGGTATTTACAATTAAACTATTGAACGCAATATCATCAACCCATTAGGGGGGCAATTCGATAATGACCCGAACGACGAGCCTTATGATTCGTGCAAGGATGCTCCTATTGGGCGGCTTATTTGTAATAAGCGCTTGCTCTTATCAGATAGCCGAGAATAGCCCGCTTAGCAGCAAAAATAATGAAAGCGCTTCATCAAATATGGCGAATAGCGGCGGATTACAGCAGGACCGAACACTCCAGCCTTATACATTAAAATTTGTATATACGGGATCGCCGCAGAAGGACGAGGAAGAAGTAGAGGCGGCAATGAATGTGTATTTAATTGATAAAATCAATGCGAAAATAGATCTCATGCCGATTGATTGGGGGCCATGGGACGATAAAATCAACCTGATGGTCGCATCGCGCGAGAAGATTGATATCTTATTTACAGCACAGTGGAACAAGCATGCGGTAAATGTGTCTAAGGGGGCATTTTTAGAAATCGATGAGCTGCTGGAGCAGTATGGACAAGGTATTTTGCAATCGCTTGACCCCATATTTCTAGCCGGTGCCAAAATCGACGGGAAAAACTATGCGGTTCCGACGAACAAGGAGTTAGCGGCGCAGGGCGGCATTGTCTATCGCTCGGATATTGCCGAGGAGCTGGGAATTGACATGTCCAACGTAAAAACAATCGAGGATTTGGATGCTGTGTATGCAATCATTCTTGCAAAAAAGCCGGGAATGACGCCTCTCTATATGAAGATGGGCGAGACGTTTAATGCGCATTATGTCGGTAATTTTGATGCACTTGGCGATACGTCGATTCCCGGCATTATTCTTAAGGATGGCGAAAGCACAAAGGTCATGCCGGCCTACGAGGTTGACCGTTATGTGGATACGCTGCGCATTACGCGGCAATTTTTTCAGAAGGGATACATCAATAAAGATGCGGCAACAAATCAGACGATGAACAACGACGCTTTAAGATCTGGAGACGTTTTCTCTATTACTTCCGCTTTGAAACCCGGGAAGGAGGAGGAGCTGGCTATTCAGACCGGCCTTATCGGTAAGCTTGCCCAGTTGCCCTTAAATGAGAAGACGATTTCAACGTCTGAGACAGCAGGCTCTATGCTGGCGATCTCCACTACCTCACAGGACGCTGCGCGCGCCATGTTGTTTATCAATTTGCTCCATACGGACTCTTACTTGAACAATCTGCTGAATTACGGCATAGAAGGCAAGCATTATACGAAGGTAGACGAAAATGTGATCATGCCGACCGAGCAAACACAGCATTATAATCCTGGCTCCAACTGGATGTTCGGCAACCAGTTTCTGAACTATGTATGGGACTCTGAAGATCCCGACAAATGGAATCATTTCAAACAATTCAATCAAAACGCAAAGCTCTCACCCGGACTTGGCTTCGTATTTGACGGTGATGCGGTTAGAGCTGAGATAGCTGCTGTCGTCAATGTAAACAGACAATATCAAACTGCCTTGGAAACCGGCTCAGTCGATATTGATAAAGTATTGCCGGAGTATACCGAGAGACTTCAAGCGGCCGGCATCGACAAGATTGTTGCAGAGAAGCAGGCTCAATTCGATCAATTTCTGGCTACCAAATAAATGTATCAACTATATAAAGTGCCGGCCAATCGATAGCTGCGATGCCGGCATTTTTGGTTCGGTTAGTGTGCGAGGTCATTTGGGCGTGATTCGTTGAATAGTACGGCTTGGGTAGTGAAATAGCGCCGAAAAGCGTTATTTTCCCCCGGAGGCGGGCGGCTGACTCGACCTAAGTCCAGTTCGAAAACCGCCGAAGGTCCGTTTTATAAAAGCGTAAATTAATCTAAACTAAGTACATAAGCAAGAGCAACACACATAAGGCAATAAACGAATGGAAAAAAATAAAAATGGAAAGGAGTTGAAACGGAGATGAATGGAAAAAGCGCGTTAGGCGTACTGCTTATGATCGTCGGAGTTATCGCGGTACTTAATTTTGTGGGTGTCCACTTTGGTGCTATATTCGGATTCTTGCTCCCGTTCATTCTAATCGGACTGGGTATCGTCGGTTGGATGAACAGCAAGAAATGGATTGGCGGCATACTTATCGTAATCGGCGGTATGATGGTTCTCGGCAAGCTCGGCGGCGTCATTTTGCTGCTTCTGGCAATCGGCTTGATCGTAGCTGGAGTAAGCCTCTTCAAGAAAGATAAACGCAGAGCTTACTAAGCGCTGCGAAAGATAAAAGAATGAACGGTTTAACGAAGCATGGCAAGCATCGCAAAACGTTAAGGAGGACATGGAATGAGTATTATGAAGCGAGTGCGCGACATTACGGTTGCTACACTAAATGAACGTCTTGAGAAATCAGAAGATCCGGTTCGGATGATCGATCAATTTCTCTGGTCTACCAGAGAAGATATCATTCAAGCGGAGAAGCTGTACCAGCAGTACGCTGGCCACAGCAACCACTTAAAAGCACAATGGCTGCAGGCTGAGGAGCAAAAGGAACGGCGCGAGAATCAAGCGTTGACGGCTCTAAAGGCAGGCGAGGAGCAGCTGGCAAGAATAGCCCTTCACGAGAAAGCAAGTTGCGAAGAACGCTCGGTTCAATACCGTGAACTGTTCGAGCAAAGCAGACAAAATACTCTGGATCTAGAAGAGCAGCTTCGCGAGATGCGCAGCGAATACCAATCGGTATATGACAAACGCGAATATTATGCGGCTCGCATGGAATCACTAAGACTTCAACAGCGGATGAACAGCCGCTACAGCAGCGGCTTCGGCGAACAAGGCATTCAGTCGGGTTCCGTATTCAGAAGACTGGAAGATCGGATTAGCGGCATGGAGCACGAAGCGAAAAGCTTGCGCGACATTCGCAGAATGGGGCAAGAATTCGTAACGGAAGCGGGCAACACTGTACAATCCGTTATAGAACGTGAGCTTGAGCAATTGAAGCGAAAGCTTGAGAAAGAGGGCTGGTCGTCTTGAAGAAACTTTTTCGTTCCTCACGCGACAAAAAAATATTAGGTCTTTGCGGCGGATTAGCGGAGATGTTGAACGTTGACGCAACACTGCTGCGGATCTTGCTAATAATTGTAACCATCATTACAGGTGGAGGAGTAATCCTGATTTATCTTTTGGCAGGCTTGGTTGTACCAAAAGAACCGCCGACCTATTCGAACTTTGGACCAAACGGCGGCTACAATCCTGGATTTGGCCAACAAGCTAATTCGCCATTCGGCGGTCCTTACAAAAACCCGCCACAAGCACCAGGCTCTTGGAATTCGCAAGGACCGGCACCACAGCCAGCAGCATCGACACAGTTCGATAGCATGATGGATGATTTGGAGAAAAAAGCGCTGCGTCGTGAAATTGAAGAATTGAAAGCCAAAATTGCTAAATACGAGAAGGGAGATTTTTAATATGGGAATTTTCAAACGCATGAAGGATATGACAAAGGCATCGGTAAATGAGGCATTGGATAAAATCGAAGATCCGATTATTATGTTGAATCAATACCTGCGCGACATGGAGTCCGAAATTCATCAAGCTGAGGTTACAGTAGCTAAACAAATGGCAAATGAGCGCCGCATGAAGCAGCGCCTTGAGGAAACTGTACGCAGTGCGGCTGATCGTGAGTCTAAAGCAGAAGCGGCTCTAAGAGCCGGCCAAGAGGAGCTTGCTCGCAAGCTGCTGGAAGAAAAGCTTTATTTTGACCAGAAAGTAACCGAATATGTTGATTTGCATACACAGTCGAAAGCACAAGCAGAGGAATTGCTGCAGCAATTGCACACGATGAAGGAAGAGTTCTACCAACTGCGCAACAAGCGCAATGAGCTTGCTTCCCGTGCACAAGTAGCTAAAGCTCAAAAACAAATGGCGCAATTGACCGCGAACCATACGATCGACAGCGGCTCTGCATCACGCGGCTTCTACCGTATGGAAGAGAAAATTATGCAGCTCGAAGCAGAAGCGGACGTTTTGCGCACTCCTTACACATACAGCGGTGCAACAAACAGCTTTAATGCAGCGGATGCTGAGAAACAAGTGAAAGTGGATGAGCAGTTGCAAGCGCTCAAGAACAAGCTGAATCCGGCCCCTTCTTTAACAAAAGCTTCTACTGAAGAATAGGATCATGGCACTCGAAAGCAGCGGACCGTCTAACGGTCTGCTCTTTCATGTTTGCATGAATAATGACATAAGCAGGCATTAAGAGTTAAAATAGTACATAGAAGGAAGTGAGCCGTATGGAACAGCGCAATAAGGGTGACCAGCCGAATCATGCGGCCCGTAGGAGCAATGCTACGGAAACGATATTGTGGCTGCTTATTATCATCAGCTTGGTTGTCATCGTATTGCAAGGAATCGGCTATGTTGAGCTGTTCACGCTTCAAGGCAAATGGGCGGTAATCGGGCTGACTATCGTTGGGGTAGGAATGGCTGCTGCTGCGCTGAATGGTTATTTGCAAAATTCGAGGCTGAAGGAATCGTTAAAGCGGTTGACGGAGCAGCAGGTGAAACGCAGGTTTACCGTTACGCTAAGCAATGGCGAGAAGACGGAAAATGAAATATCGGAGCAGGAGCAGGTCGACCCGAATTGGACCGAAAAGGTCAAATTTACGGCCGTGATCGAAGAGCGCCAGCGCCTTGCGCGCGAGCTGCATGACGCGGTGAGCCAGCAGCTATTCGCCATCTCGATGACGGCGACGGCCGTCAGCCGGACGATTGAGCGGGACTGGGAGCGGGCACGGCGTCAAGTACAGCTTATTGAAGAAATGGCAGCCGTTGCGCAATCGGAAATGCGCGCCTTGCTGCTTCATCTTCGGCCCGTCCACTTGGACGGAAAAAACCTGGGGCAGGCGCTTACTGTTCTAGTGGATGAGCTGAAGCAGAAAGTACCGATGACGATATCGCTTGAGGTGGATGATACGATTATGCTGCCGCCAAATTCAGAGGATCATTTGTTCCGGATTGCACAGGAGGCATTATCGAATACGCTAAGGCATTCCAAAGCGGATAGAATGGAAATCAAGCTGATTCGCTCGGGGAATCAAGTGCATATGAGTCTTCTTGACAGCGGCATCGGGTTTGATCTTGAGTCGAAGAAGCAGACGTCTTACGGGCTGCTTACGATGGAGGAGCGGGTGCTTGAGCTGGGCGGATCGCTGCAGATGATCTCGAAGCCAGGCGAGGGGACCGTTATTCATATTTGGGTTCCGGCGGATGGACAGCGAGAAGCGAAGTCATAAGCATGAAGATTGAAATCGATTAACGATAAAAGAGGGACGGTGTTAGGTGTGGAGGCAATTGAGCATTTGAGTCAGCCAATAAAGGTGCTGCTTGTCGATGATCACGAGATGGTGAGGATCGGGCTTGCGGCGGTGCTGGATACCGAGGATGGAATCGAGGTTGTCGGTGAAGCAAGCAACGGCATGGACGGCATTCGATTAGCACAGGCGTACAGACCTGACGTTGTATTGATGGATTTGGTGATGGATGGCATGGATGGCGTTGAGACGACAGCCAAGCTGCTTGAGCTGTACCCTGAATGTAAAGTCATCGTATTGACGAGCTACTTGGATGACAGCAAGCTGTATCCGGTCATTGAAGCGGGAGCGTTCAGCTATTTGCTGAAAACATCGCGAGCTACGGAAATCGCCGATGCGATACGAGCTGCAGCGCGAGGACAATCCGTCCTTGAATCACAGGTTGCGGCTAAAATGATGAACCGCTTCCGCCAACCGAAGCTGCACGAGCAAGCTCCGCTTCATGATGATCTGACGGATCGCGAGATGGATGTGCTCAAGCGGGTTGCGCAGGGTATGTCCAATCAGGAAATCGCCGATGAGCTGTTTATAGGTGTAAAAACGGTAAAATTCCATATTACAAACATTTTTAATAAGCTGGATGTGGACGACCGAACACAAGCAGCTATTTATGCTCATAAGCAAGGAATTGCAGAATAAAGGACAACATAACAACTAGTTGTTATGCTGCTTGAAGAATGCCATTATTTTTTGGAAGAGCTCGTCGATCTGATCAATAGCGATTGCTTGGACAGAAGAAGAGGCAAGGGAGATGGCATCAGGCCAAAGAGCGGCAGCGATCGGATTTTTTGTTGATATTAGAAGCTCATGGTCTTCTTCCGTACGAATCATAACGATTTTTGGATAGGCTGCATCCTTGAAGCCTTCAATTAATATGACATCCGCTTCGGGCATTTGAGCAATGAGCTGCTCAAGCGGTTCGGAGTACGCCTTCATGATCGCTGTGCGCTTTGAAGATGTAATGGCTGTTATATCTGCTCCGGCTGCTTGGTGCTTCCATGTATCGGTGCCGGGCTTATCGATCTGAAAATCATGCGCATCGCGCTTAATGGTTCCAACTTTATAGTCTGCTTGTTTAAAGCGTTCCGTTAGCCGGCAAACCAATGTGGTTTTGCCGGTGTTTTTGTATCCGACGACTTGAATAATAAGCTGCTTGTTTGCTGATGATGGCAACATGGCGTCTCCTTTGCGGCGTTCATTGACGTTGATTGCCAATAGTTTAACATACATTGTAAAATGGATGCTGAATAAGCTGCTGGAAAGCTGACGGCGATAGGAGCGGGTGATGGGGATGGAGAACGGAAGAGGAGCGGAAGGGCAGGAGAAGGACGGCCTGATCGGACGGAGTGAAAGCGGGAACGGAAGCGGAGCGGAAGGGCGGGAGAAGGACGGCCTGATCGGACGGAGTGAAATCGGAAGCGGAGGCGGAGCGGAAGAGCAGGAGAAGGACGGCCTGAACGGACGGAGTGAAAGCGGAAGCGGAGGTGGAGTGGAAGAGCAGGAGAAGGACGGCCTGATCGGACGGAGTGAAATCGGAAGCGGAGGCGGAGCGGAAGAGCAGGAGAAGGACGGCCTGAACGGACGGAGTGAAAGCGGAAGCGGAGGCGGAGTGGAAGAGCAGGAGAAGGACGGCCTGAACGGACAGAGTGAAAGCGGGAACGGAAGCGGAGCGGAAGGGCGGGAGAAGGACGGCCGATTTAATCGGAAGGCTGTGAAGGTTGGAGAAGCGCAGCTGCGTGTGCTTGCTGCTGCGGAGAGGCTGCAGCTCGGCAGCGAGCTTGTGCCGCTGCGGGCTAGCGGCGGCCGCAGGCTTGCGCAAACGATAGTGGCGTCAAGCGATTGGCCGCCCTTCGCGCGCTCGGGCCTCGACGGCTACGCCGTGCGCGCAGCAGATATCGCGTCAGCGTCGCCGGAGCGGCCGGCGACGCTGCGCGTCGTTGATTCGGTCGCGGCGGGCGGGCTCGCCCTGGCGGCCGTACAGCAGGGCACTGCCGTGCGCATCATGACAGGCGCGGCTGTGCCGGAAGGGGCTGACGCGGTCGTGATGCTCGAGCAGACCGCGGAAGCCATGCTGGCCGATGGCTCGCCGGCGGTGCTGATCAAGCACGCCGGCTTGGCCGGCCAGCACATCGCGCCCCGCGGCGAGGAATTCCGCCGCGGGAGCGTGCTTGCAGTGCCCGGCACGCTTGTGCGGCCGGGCCATGTTGCGCTGCTCGGCACCTTCGGCTATGCCGAGGTGGCGGTGCAAAAGCGGCCGCGCGTAGCGGTGTTCGCGACGGGCAGCGAATTGCTGCCCGTTGCGGCGTCGCTTGCGCCCGGACAAATCCGTGACAGCAACAGCTATATGGTCGCGGCAATGTTGGAGCAGAGCGGCGCAGAGCCGATTCTGTGCGGCTCGCTGCCTGATGAGCTTGATGCGGTTCTAGCCGCTCTCGCAAGCATATGTGAATGCGCAGATCTGATCGTCACGACCGGCGGCGTCTCAGTAGGGGACTTTGATGTGATGTCAGAGCTTTTCCGAGCTCTGAAAACGGACAGCCTGGCAGACGTAAGACATAAACCTATAAATGAACATCTCGACTCGATAGCATCAACTTCAAACGGAACACCATACGAAATGCCAAGCGGATCGTCAAACGAAACGCCAAACGTAACATCAAACGAAACGCCAAACGTAACATCAAACGTAACATCAAACGAAACGCCAAACGAAACGCCAAACGAAACGCCAAACGGAACATCAAACGAAAGGCCAAATGAAACGACTTACGAACTGCCAAACGGAACTTCTAACGGAACGCCATACGAAATACCAAACGAAACACTAAATGAAATCTTATTTGACCGAGTAGCGATGAGACCGGGCAGTCCAACATCTGCTGCTGTCGTTGGCGGGAAGCTGCTTTTTGCTTTATCAGGCAATCCGGGAGCTTGCTTTGTGGGGTTTGAGTTATTCGTTCGGCCAGCGATGCTGCAAATGCAAGGCGTTAAGGAGGCACTGCCAAGACGAGTGAGGGCACAGCTGCTAACTGCGGTAGACAAGCCTAGTCCGCATGAACGCTTTGTTCGCACTCGGCTGATCAACCATTCGGATGGTCGATTGCTTGCAGATCCGCTAGCCTTCTCCAAATCGAGCATGATGGCCTCCATTGCGGATGCCGAAGGATTGGCAGTCATCCCCTCTGGCTCAAAGGGAGCTGAAGCGGGTGAGATGATTGATGTTATTCTCATACCATAAAGCAAGATTATTTATTGCAAAATGGTAAATATCATTTTATTTGGCAGGATATACATGCGAGTGGGCCGAATGTTACTCTAACGCAGCAATCACGCAACAAGAAATCCGACGGCTGCTGCTGTAACCTATATATTAACCAGAAATTATAAATAACGATTTAAAATCAATCCGACATAGGGAAGCGGCCAGTAGGATTGCATAGACCCGTAATAAGCTGCATACGGCAGGGTGGCGCCTAATTGCGGCTGAAGAAGATCGATGGGCTTCTGCTGCTCAGCGTAAGTGAGCGCATGCTTCAAGCCGCTAAGCAACCCATCCGATCCAAGCAATAGCTGCTTCATTCGCTTGGACTCCTCATCAGCGAGTGGCTTCTGCCACGCTAAATAAGCATCATCGGCCTCGAGCGAATTGTTCCATAGGCCAAGCTCCCTAGCTGCGGGGGTGCGCAAGGCTATTTCGATGCTAGCCCAAAGCTCGGATCTTAAATGGTTGGCATGCCGCTTGTATTGCGATTCCAAATGATGGACTATTTTCGCAAGGCTGCTAAGGCTATCCGCAATGGGGCTGCCGTTATTCAACTGGCTGCTAACCTGCAAGGTTAGTTGTTCGATGCTGTTTCGGGCTTGCTTAGTCAATTGCAACCAGTCAGCGGCGCTGTTTGCGGCGCTCTTATAGATGCGCTGCCAATCATATTCCTGCTCGGGAGGCTGCTGCGGTTCGCCATCGCGATAGGGGTAATAACCGTAAGGACTTAAGGCTTGTACCGGCGTGTGCGCATTTATTCTTTCAATGCTCCGAGTGGAGCGTATGTATGTGCCCATAATTGAACTCCTTTCCAGCTTTAAGGATGAGTACAGCGAGAGCATACTATACCGTTGTCAAAAAGACTGGCGAAAGCTGTCAGCGATCGCATTAAATAAACAAAAAAGCGGCTGCTCTGCGCCTAGCTCGCCGCTTCGCCAGCCTTAAAGCAATAAAAATAAGAAAGCGATTAGCGCAAAGTCGAGAGCTAGCGCTCCGCCCCAAGGAAAGTAAGGCTGCGGTCCGTAGTAATAGGGATCATAAGGATAGGATTGCGTCTGCACGGCGGACTGTCCTGATGATTTGTGAGCGCCTTCTGTTTTACCTTTAACGCCTTTTTTCTTTTTTGAAACCTGCGGCTGCGTTTGTGTTACGCTCGCTTCTGTGCCGCCTGCATCTGCGTTAAGCTGCACTTTACCGCCCCCACAGGAGCTAAGTATACCTACATGACGCGTGCCGTCATTCATAACCACGCAAACCGGATATCCGCAAAACTGATTAACGACTTCCTCATTCAAAGGGAAAATACGTTCCATTCGCTTGAACACCTCCAGTAAAGTACGAAGATCAATCCTGCAACCAGTGTATTCACCTACAGGCTATCGTGTATGGATGTTTACCCATTCGGAAGAAGACAGGAGCGAAAAAATCATGTATATTCCGGAAAAACCGACAACCCAAAAGCATCGGCTATCAGCAAAGCAGCGTGCTAAGCAAACGAAGCTTGGCATCATGCTTGCTCTGCTCGTCCTATTAGTAAGCGCGTCATGGGCGATATGGCAAGCGGATCGGGCGCCAAGGGAGAAAACCTCTGCGGAACAGATGCTTCAGCATGATTTGCAGTCGCTTTGGGAGTGGAGCGACGCTCAGCTTATTAGCGGCTCAGAGGGAGCGCGATGGAGCATCAGATGGAATGTGACGGGTAAAACTGGATCGATGATGGAGCTTGTAGAGAAGCTTTTTGTAGATGAGAAAGGGAATGCGAGCAATAGAGTTGAGCATAATGAAGGAAAAACGTTCACAGGAGCCTTCCCAGCATTCGACGGAAAACTATCAATTAGTCTCGTCAAGGCTGACAGCCGCAGCGAGGAGCTTATGGTAATGCTTGAAACAAGCGGTGCTCAACCGATGGAGCAACAATCGCTGTTTCAAGCGACAGCGGGTATTTCAGAGCAGCTAGCGCTTCTCTCTCCTGCATTTACTGGCAGTATGAAGGTTCAAGGGCATGCGTTGCATGAGCAGACGATCCAGCGGATAACGAGGCTAACAGACGCTAAATCGATAGACCGCTATGAGGACGGGGGAACGATCAGCGAAACCTTTTATACCCGCATGCTTCGCTCTGCAATTGCTGTCGAAAACGGGAAATCTGCGAATTTTCAAATCGCTTTGCACAAGGATTCAAATTCCGAAAATACGGAATTGACGATCGGAATACCTGTCATTACAGGAGAATACAGCGTTTTCAAGGCAGAAAGCCCATAGTTATGCGATCCGAATTAGAATAAGTAACGTATCTTATCAGTATTTTTTATGACATGTTGAATAGCGAATTAAAGAACTATATGCTAAACTACATATCATGTGAAACTGTAAAAAATACATAGGGAAAGAATGAGGCAAATGACATATACGAATAATCTAGATTCCGTCTCCGCAGAAGGCGCAGTTTATTATCTGTTCGGAGCAACGGGCGATTTGGCTCGGCGCAAGCTGTTTCCAGCCCTGTTCAGTTTATATAAAGAAGGTAAGCTATCCGAAAACTTTGCCGTGGTGGGTCTTGCGAGACGCCCGCGGACAAATGAGCAATTCCGTGCGGACTTGTATGAATCCATCGTAGAATTTTGTCGTTACAAAGCGGACGATGCTGAGCTATGGAATCGTTTTGCAGAGCATTTCGTATACATGTCACTTGATATCAACGATGTGGAAGGCTTCCGCGAGCTTAGCAAATTGTCCGCGCAGCTGGATGTGAAGTTTAACATCCCAGGCAATCGCCTATTCTATTTGGCCCTTGCACCATCGCTATTTGGCCCGGTTTCCTTCAACCTTCGTGACGGCGGCTTGCTGGAGTCGAGCGGCTGGCATCGCGTCGTTATCGAGAAGCCTTTCGGCTACGATTTGCCGTCTGCTCAGAAGCTGAACGAGCAAATTAACCAAGTGTTTAAAGAAGAAGAGATTTATCGCATTGACCACTACCTGGGTAAGGAAATGGTTCAAAATATTCAAGTTATTCGTTTTGCTAATGCATTTTTTGAGCCGTTGTGGAATAATAAACATATTGCAAACGTTCAAATTACGTTATCCGAAACCGTTGGCGTAGAGGATCGCGGCGGCTATTATGACAAATCAGGAGCACTTCGCGACATGGGCCAAAACCACATGCTGCAAATGCTTACGATGATTGCCATGGAGCCGCCAAGCCGTCTGCACGGCGAAGATATTCGCGATGAGAAGGTTAAGGTGCTTCGCTCGCTGCGCAACTACCGCTCGAGTGAAGAAGTGCGCTCAAACGTTGTGCGCGGTCAATACAGCGAAGGCAGCCATCACGGCAAGGAGCTTCCCGGCTATCGCCAAGAGGATTCAGTTGGCGAGGACTCCGCGACGGAAACCTATTTTGCTGCAAAAGTATTTGTCGATAACTTCCGCTGGGCGGGCGTGCCTTTCTACATTAGAACGGGCAAGCGTCTACCGGTAAAAACGACTGAAATCGTAATCGAATTCAAATCGATGCCGCAAAATGTATTGTTCGCTGAGCGTCATGATTTGGCGCCGAACTTGCTCGTCATTCGCGTAAACCCGATTGAGGGCATATATATTAAAGTAAACGCAAAAACGCCGGGCGAGAACAATTCGGTACAGCCGGTAGCGATGGAGTTTTGCCAAAGCTGCCAAATCGGCTTGAATACGCCGGAAGCGTACGAGCGTCTCATTCATGATGCAGCACGCGGCGATTCGACCTACTTTACGCGTTGGGACGAGGTTTCTCAAGCATGGGCTTTCGTGGATCGTATCGCTCAGGCTTGGCGCGAAGAAAAAAGTGATTTGAAGCTATATCCAGCTGGATCTTGGGGTCCAGACGCAGCGAATCAGCTGCTCGGAGAAGATGGCTTTCATTGGTGGCCGGTTAACGGTCAAGAGGAAGATAACGTCATTTGGGTGTCGAACAGCGGAAAATAACCGCTGCCGTATACCTTGCGTAATGAAGGGAAGGCAAGCATGAGCCAATCGTTAATCCAAGAAATTAAACAGGAAGTAGATAAACGCCGCACGTTCGCGATTATATCTCACCCTGATGCAGGGAAAACAACCCTCACTGAGAAGCTCCTCCTATTCGGAGGAGCCATTCGGCTTGCAGGGTCAGTCAAGGCGCGCAAAGCGAGCCGTCACGCTACATCCGACTGGATGGAAATTGAGAAGCAGCGGGGAATCTCGGTAACGTCCAGCGTTATGCAGTTCGATTATTTGGGACACCGCGTCAACATTCTCGATACGCCTGGTCACCAAGATTTCAGTGAGGACACTTACCGTACGCTTACCGCAGCCGACAGCGCCGTCATGCTTATCGACGTTGCAAAAGGTGTGGAGGCACAGACGATCAAGCTGTTCCAGGTTTGCCGCAAGCGGGGCATTCCTATCTTTACATTCATCAACAAGCTGGACCGCGAAGGGCAAAGTCCATTTGAATTAATGGAAGAGCTGGAGCGGGTGCTTGGCATTCGCGCAGTGCCCATGAACTGGCCGATCGGCATGGGGCGCGAGCTTTGCGGCGTTTATGACCGAATGAAAACGCAGGTTGAGCTGTTCCAAGGAAATGACCATTCAACGATAGAAGTTCGTCCTGTGAGCGATTATAACGATCCAGTGATCCGTGAGATGGCTGGCGATTATTTGACCGATCAGCTTATTGGAGATCTTGAGCTGCTTGACGTCGCTGGCGACCAATTCGACTTCGAGAAGGTGCAAGCCGGCGAGCTGACGCCTCTCTTCTTCGGAAGCGCGGTTAACAACTTCGGCGTGCAGACGTTCCTTGAGAACTTCCTGCAGCTTGCTCCTAAGCCGACTTCGCGGAATAGCACGACGGGCCAAGTTGAACCGACAGATGAGAAATTCACCGGTTATGTGTTCAAAATTCAAGCCAATATGAACCCGGCGCATCGCGACCGTATTGCTTTCCTCCGTATTTGCTCCGGCAAATTCGAGAGAGGCATGAGCGTTCGTCATGTTCGCAACGGCAAAGATATCAAGCTGGCGCAGCCGCAGCAGTTTCTAGCACAGGATCGCGACATTGTCGATACTGCTTATCCAGGGGACATTATCGGATTGTTTGATCCAGGCATTTTCCGTATCGGCGATTCCTTGTCGCAGGGCGGAGAGGTCGTGTTCGATGAGCTGCCAACGTTCTCGCCGGAAATTTTCGCTAAAGTGACCGTCAAAAACGCACTGAAACATAAGCAATACCAGAAGGGCATCGATCAGCTTACAGAGGAAGGCACTATTCAGGTGTTTCATTCCACGGGCAACTTCGACGAGACGATTCTCGGCGTTGTCGGTCATTTGCAATTCGAGGTGTTCGAGCATCGGATGAAGGCGGAGTACGGCGTAGATATTCAGCTGCATCGCATGCAGTTCCAATTCGCGCGTTGGATCGTCGACGATAACATCGACCCAAGCAAATTCCGTATCAACACGACGCTCGTGAAGGACAAGAAGGGCAATTATGTCGTCTTGTTCGAGAACGAATATGCGATGCGTACGGCAATTGACAAAAACCCGACATCAAAGTTTCTGGAAACCGCGCCTTAAGGATAGGGATATAGGCAAGAAGAACGCATCCTCAGCCAATTGCGCAGCAGCGCTTGCAGCTGGGGATGCTTTTGTATCCAAAGGCATGATTTTCAGTGCTAAAACAAATCTTTACCCGTATAATAAATGGATAAAAAATGTTAGGTGGCTAGTCATTGATGAAAACAATCATGTTCACCGGGGGAGGCTCAGCCGGACACGTTACCGTTAATTTGGCCTTGATCCCGCGATTTTTGGAAGAGGGCTGGTCAGTCCAATATATAGGTTCGGAAAACGGTATTGAGCGGCAGCTTATCGCTACGATTCCGCAGGTCAAATATTTTCCGATATCGACCGGCAAGCTGAGAAGGTACATGGACATTCAGAACGTCAAGGACCCTTTTAAAGTGATAAAAGGTCTTTATCAGGCTTATCGCATCATTAAGAGAAATAAACCGAATGTCATTTTCTCCAAAGGCGGCTTTGTATCCGTTCCGGTCGTTATTGGCGCATGGTTAAATAAGGTTCCGCTGCTTATTCATGAATCGGATTTAACGCCAGGGCTCGCCAATCGGCTGTCAATTCCGTTCGCAACTGGCGTGTGCACGACCTTTCCCGAGACGGGAGGCATGCTGAAGGCAGACAAGAGCCGGCATGTAGGAGCGGTCATACGCGAGGAAGTGAAGCAGGGCAATGCCGATCGCGGCAGAGCTTTCTGCGAATTTACGAGGAGCAAGCCGGTTATTCTGATCATGGGCGGAAGTTTGGGCGCGCGTAAAATCAATCAAGCCGTAAGGCAGGCGTTAACCGCGCTTACGAAGCAATTCCAAATCGTGCATTTATGCGGCAAAAATCAAGTTGATCCTTCGCTCGATATGCCCGGCTACAAGCAATTCGAATATGTGAATGAGCAATTGCCGGATGTGCTCGCGATGACGGATCTTGTCATTTCCCGTGCAGGCTCCAACTCCATCTTTGAATTCCTGTCGCTAAAGAAGCCGATGCTGCTCATCCCTCTCACGAAGGAACAAAGCAGGGGCGACCAAATCTTGAATGCGCAATCGTTTGAGAAATCAGGTTATGCCGACGTTTTGTATGAAGAGAAGCTGTCAGCGAGCACGTTGACGGAGAGCGTTGAACGTCTGTACGACAATCGCAAGGCGTTTATCGACAGAATGAACATGAGTGAGGAAGCGAATGCTTTAGCAGCCGTTTTCGAGTGGATTAATGAAATTGCTAAGCGGTAATTTAACTTATCAGCGATAGCATGTGATAACAAATCGATCCCGAGCGCGGCTTCAAGTGTTCTGGATCGTTTTTTTATTTGTTTGTATGCGTCTGGAAAAAACGATCAATAAGTTTATTGACGATGAAACGTTTTCATGCCATAATGTACGCGTGTACATTAATTAAAACGAATCTTGGCATATTGGCTTTTCAGGAGGAAACGATTATTAGCAGGAAAGAAGTAGCGAAGCTGGCAGGCGTCTCAGAGGCGACTGTATCTAGAGTGTTGAACAATGTTGGCCCGATGAAAGAGGATACGCGCGAGCGGGTGCTGCAGGCAGCTGCTGAGCTCGGATACGTTCCGAATGCGCTCGCGCAGCAATTTGCCCGGAGAAAGAGCGGGAATATCGGCGTTGTGCTTCCGTTTGTGCCGAAGGTTCACTTGTTCTCCACTTACTATTTCTCGGAAATTTTAAGCGGAATCGGCGAGACGGCAAAGCGCTGCGGCTATGATCTGCTGCTGATTTTCCGGGAGCCTGATGGAGCAAGGGATTACGCAAAGCTTTTTCGGACGCAAAAAATCGATGCCTGTATCGTGCTGGGCTCCCAAGACGTGCCTGAAGAACGAGCGGCGCTGGCGGAGCTGAAGGCAGGAGGCTTTCCCTTCTGTCTTGTGAATCAGCGGTACGACGAGGAGTCGTACAGAACCGTTGATGCCGATCATATAGCTGGCAGTAAAGCAGCCGTGAAGCATTTGATCGAGCAGGGCAGCCGCAGCATTGCGTTCGTAAACGGCCCGAAGCAGTATTCCAATAGTGCTGATAGGCTGAATGGCTATAAGGAAGCATTGGAGGAAGCAGGCATAGTGTATAAGCCGGAGCGTGTCTACGTGGGCAATTACAGCCGCAAGAGCGGCTATGAGCTTGCAGGGCAGCTAGCGAAGCAGATTCGTTCCGGCAGCATCGATGCGGTATTTGGAGCAAATGACCGGATGGCGATTGGGCTTATGCAGGGCTTGCGGGAGCTGGAGCTTGAGGCAGGCAGGCATTACGCGCTAATCGGGTATGATGATTCAGACGGTTCGCGAATCATTAGTCCGCGTCTGTCAACGGTTGCCGTTCCTTTTTATGAAATGGGCAAGCTCGCAGCTACAAGGCTGCTTGATCCGGAGCAAAATAGGGAAGAAGCGGAACCGGGACATGATGTGCTGTCTGTCAGCTTGGTTCAAAGGGAAACCTCTCACATCAAAAATAATGAAGAATGAGCTGCGCGGCTGAACGATATTTCTATCGTGGAACGCTAGCTTGACGCCAGCTGGCAGAGTTAGCCGTTTACGCATACGGGAGGCGGGTTTCAATGGATAAAGTAAGAGTAGGCATGGTCGGCTATAAATTTATGGGAAAGGCGCACAGCAATGCTTATCGCGCGCTTTCGATGTTTTTTCCAAACTCGATTAAACCGGAGATGACGGCGATTTGCGGTCGTGATCCAGAAGGACTGGAGCAAGCACGGGCACAGTTTGGCTGGGAAAGCTCGGAAACCGATTGGAAGGAGCTCGTTAAGCGCGATGACATCGATTTGATCGATATTAATGCGCCAATCGACGCGCATAAGGCAATCGCGCTAGCTGCGGCAGCTGCTGGCAAGCATTTGTTCTGCGAGAAGCCGCTGGCGCTGACGCTTGAGGATTCGCGGGAGATGCTTGAAGCGGCGGAGAAGGCTGGCGTGAAGCATATGGTTGGCTTCAACTACCGCTTCGCACCTGCCATTCAGCTGGCGAAGAAGCTGGTATCGGATGGCCGCATCGGCGAAATCTACCATTTCCGCGCCGTGTTCCTTCAGGATTGGATCATTGACCCGAGCTTCCCGCTCGTGTGGCGCCTTCAGAAGGAAATTGCAGGCTCAGGCTCCCATGGCGACTTAGGTGCGCATTTGATTGATATGGCGCGCTTCCTTGTTGGCGAGTTCAACGAGGTAATTGGAATGAATGAGACGTTCATCAAGGAGCGGCCGATCGCTTCTGCGATGACGGGACTTAGCGCCAAAGGGAGCGGGGATGGTCCTCGAGGCCAGGTGACGGTTGATGATGCGACATTATTCATGACACGTTTTGCGAATGGGGCGCTAGGCAGCTTCGAGGCTACTCGCTTCGCAGCCGGCCATCGCTGTACGAACGCGTTTGAAATTAACGGCAGCAAAGGAAGCATCAAGTTTGATTTTGAGCGGATGAATGAGCTTCAGGTTTATTTTGCCGATGATGCCGAGGATGTTCAAGGCTTCCGCCGCGTGCTGGCCACTGATCCAGCTCATGCCTACATGGATGCTTGGTGGCCAGCGGGGCATACGATCGGTTACGAGCATACGTTCACGCACGAAGTGCATGAGCTGATGCAAGCGTTCGCCGAGGATCGCCAGCCGGTGCCTAACTTTGTAGACGGCGTGAAATGCCAAGAGGTGCTTGAGGCGGTAGATCGCTCCATTGCAGAGCGCCGCTGGGTTGCTATAAGCGAATTATCATAAATAAAGCTATGAATAAATCGAGATGAGCTAGGGAGAGGCAGGGAGCATGAATGAAAAAAGTTTTGATCGTGTGGGGCGGCTGGGATGGACATCAGCCTAAGGAAGTAGCTGAAATATTCCGCGAGGTGCTCGCTGCGGAAGACTTTGAAGTAGAAGTGTCTGATACGCTTGAGGCGTTTGCGGACGCGGAGAAGCTGCTTGGGCTTGATCTAATCGTGCCGGTGTGGACGATGGCACACATAGAGCAGAAGCTGGTTGATAATGTATCTGCAGCCGTTCAAAGCGGCGTAGGCCTCGCTGGCTGCCATGGCGGCATGTGCGATGCGTTCCGTGAAAATGTGGACTGGCAATTTATGACCGGAGGCCAATGGGTTGCACATCCGGGCAATGACGGTGTTGAATATACGGTAAATATAAATAACTCTTCAAGTTCGCTTACAGAAGGCATTGAAGATTTTGTTGTAAGCTCCGAGCAATATTATTTGCATGTGGATCCTGCGGTTGAAGTGCTAGCGACTACACGTTTTCCGCTGACGCCGGGACCTCATTCGCTTAATAAAGCGGTGGATATACCTGTTGTATGGACGAAGCGCTGGGGAGTAGGACGTGTTTATTATAACTCGCTTGGCCATCAAGCCAATATTATGGATATTCCAACGGTTAAGGAGCTTATGCGACGCGGCTTCCTATGGTGTGCAGAAGGAAAGGCTAGAGCGATAGAGGCCGGTACTAAAGCTTCAGCTTATAGCGGAATGGCAGATAATCAGCTCTAATACGCAATTATAAAATGAATAGGATATGGGACGAGGGATGGGCGAAAATGGACAAAATTAAAGCAGGTATTATTGGAACGGGTAATATAAGCGGCATTTATTTTGAAAATGGCAATCGCTTTGATGCGCTTCAAGTAGTCGCCTGCGCGGATTTGGATGTTGAACGTGCTAGAGCAAAAGGCGAGGAGTTTGGCGTTCGCGGCTGTTCGGTGGAGGAGCTTCTCGCTGATCCGGATATTCAAATGATCATTAATCTGACCATTCCGCAGGCGCATGCATCAGTTTGCTTGCAGGCACTAGAGGCAGGCAAGCATGTCTATGTAGAGAAGCCATTTGCCGTAACCCGCGAGGAAGCGCAGCAGGTATTGGAGCTTGCAGCAAGAAAAGGGCTTTATGTCGGAAGCGCTCCGGATACGTTCCTTGGCGGCGGCATTCAGACGAGCATTAAGCTGCTGGAGGATGGCTGGATTGGCACGCCAATCGGCGCAACAGCGTTCATGGTCGGCGGAGGACATGAAACCTGGCATCCAGCCCCAGAGTTCTATTACCAGAAGGGCGGCGGCCCGATGTTTGATATGGGTCCTTATTACTTAACCGCGCTAGTTGCGCTGCTTGGGCCAATTACTCGCGTTACCGGATCGGCACGCATCTCCTATCCGGAGAGAACGATAACAAGCAAGCCGAAATACGGGCAGCAGGTAAAAGTAGAAGTGCCGACCCATATCGCAGGCGTGATGGATTTTGCATCCGGCCCGATCGGAACGCTGCTGACAAGCTTTGACGTGAAGGGCGGCTCCACGCTGCCTCGTATCGAAGTATACGGCAGTGCAGGCACGCTGCTTGTTCCAGACCCGAACGGCTTCGGCGGCCAAATCAAAATTTGGCGGGCAGGCTCGAACGAATGGTCGGATATTCCGCTTGCATATGGCTTTACAGAAAATGCTCGCGGCGTTGGCGCAGCCGATATGGCCAAAGCGATCCAAACCGGCCGCAAGCACCGCGCGAACGGCGATCTAGCCTATCATGTGCTTGAAGCGATGCACGGCTTCCATGACGCTTCGGAGCAAGGCGTACATTATGTGATGAAGAGCACCTGTGAGCGTCCGGCGCAGCTGCCGCTTGGCTTGCAGCCGTATTGTTTAGATTAAACGATTTTAGGGGGCTGGCTTGGAGGGTCTATATTGACCATTCGAGTCAGCCTTATCTTTTTAAGGTCATAAGAGTAGGGATTAAATCTATAAAGTAGATCTATTTTTATCCAGTGAACCCAATCTGCGAAAATAAGTCTAGAAAATAGACGTAAGTTAGCTCAGTAAAAAAAGCAGAGCGGGGTCCGCTCCGCTCTGCTTTTCGATTAAATCATTATGCTTTTATCCAAGCCTCTACTTTATCCGCATTTTGCTCAACCCATGCTTTGGCTGCTGCTTCAGGCGTTTCGCCTTCTTGAATTTTAATCATGACAGCTGCCATATCGTCTGGCGTCCAGTTGAATTGATCAAGGAAAGCAAATGCCTCCGGCTGATCATCCTTAAGGCCTTTACGCGCAATCGTATGAATTTGCTCGTCTCCGCCGTATACATTTTTAGGATCCGCCAAATATTTCAGGTCCATCTTGGCGAACTTCCAATGCGGCGTCCAGCCTGTAACCACGATCGGCTCCTTGTTCTCATACGCTTTCTCAAGCTGCTGCGTCATCGCCGCGGAGGAGCTTTCGAGCAGCTTCCATTTATCCCGCAGCTTATATTCATCCATTACTTTCTCAGTCGACATCATGAGACCAGCACCCGGTTCAATGCCGATAATGGTATGGTCTACCGTTTCGCCAACTACATCAGTAAGCTCTTCGATGCTGTTGACATCCATATATTGCGGAACGACGAGACCGATTTTGGTTCCTTCCAGGTTCGGTCCAAGATCCTCATACTTGCCGTTATATTTCGAAACGTAAGAAGCATGCGTCGTTGGCAGCCAAGCTGCTACCATCGCATCCGCGCTGCCATCGGAGATACCGGCCCACATTGGACCTGCATCTACCTGCATAAGCTCAACTTCGTAGCTAAGCTTTTGCTCAAGTACTTCTTTAACGACATAAGTGCTTGCAATTTCAGAATCCCAAGCGACATAGGCTAGCGTCACTTTTTTGTTGCTGTTTCCGCTTGAAGCGGAACACCCTGCTACCAATGCAAATGCCATTACAGCTGCTGCAATTATACTCATTTTTTTGACTTTCAAAAAATCACTCCTTAAGGTTTGCGCAGCAAGCGGGCTGCGAATACGTAAACGCGCACTTTTGCTGCGTGTTTTATTGTTCAAATCTAGGTCGTTTTGCTTTTGCGAATAACCTGCTGCGTCAAGCGATCCAAAATGATCGCTAATATAACGATGGCAAGACCGGCCTCGAAGCCTACACCGGTATTACCCTGCGTAACGGCGCGATAGACGTAAGCACCAACGCCTTGTGCCCCAATCATGGAGGCGATGACAACCATCGAGAGCGAAAGCATAATAGTCTGATTGATCCCAGCCATAATGGTCGGCATAGCGATGGGAAGCTGAAGCTTGAACAGCTTCTGCGTTGGCGTTGAGCCAAAGGCATCGGCAGCTTCCACTAATTCTTCCGGCACCTGGCGAATGCCGAGATTCGTTAACCGAATCGTTGGCGGTATCGCGAAAATAATCGATGAGATGACGCCAGGAACGACCCCAAGTGAGAAGAAGGTGACGGCAGGCAGCAAGTAAACAAAGGCTGGCATCGTCTGCATGAAATCGAGCACCGGTGTAACTATTTTTTGAATGGTGGCGTTGCGGGCGCACAGTATGCCTACTGGAACGCCGATCAAAACCGATATGAAGGCGGCTGTCAAAACGAGCGCAAGCGTCTGCATCGTTTGGCTCCATAAGCCGAGATTTTCGATAATGAGCAGACCAACAAGTGTAAATAATGCCATCTTCCATTTGCCAATATACCAAGCTACAAGAGTGAATATAATAATAAGGACTAACGCTGGAAACCAGTTGAGCGCTGTATCCAGTCCGTTGACGGTTTCCCCAACGACGGTACGGATTAGCTGGAAGAATGGATCTAAGTGGGCTTCAAGCCATGACTCGAGCCATTCGATCCAGTCTGCTAGCGGAATTTTAGGCAGATTCATTGCGATCACCAGCCTCTAATACGGAATTTCCGGCTAATGCGGCCAGAACTGCACCTTTGATGACGATGCCCTTCAGGCGTCCTTTGTCGTCAATAATGGATACGGGGAATTTCGAATTGCTCATTAATTCAAACAATTCATTAAGCAGCGTGTCCGGGTGGGCGGAAGGTGCTTCGCGCTCCATTGCTTCTTCAAGCCTCAAGCCGTTTTTAATTGCGTTTGCTGCGTCCTCAGCCGTAATAACGCCTAGAAGCTGCATGCCTTTGTCTACGACGTAGAGACTCGAAACACCGCGGTCTCTCATAAATTGCAAAGCTACACGAGGGCCCTTCTCGATCGTGATCGTCTCAGGTTTTACCATGACATGCGATGCCGTAAATACTTTGGACAGATCGACGTCCTCGACGAAGCGCTCCACATATTTGTTGGCGGGCTGCATCAATATTTCCTCTGGCGACCCGATTTGAACGATGCTGCCGTCCTTCATCAAAGCGATTTGATCGCCGATTCGAAGCGCCTCGTTCAGGTCATGCGTAATGAATACGATTGTTTTTTTCATTTTGGATTGAAGCTCGAGCAGTTCGTCCTGCATATCCTTCCGAATAAGCGGATCGAGCGCGCTGAACGCTTCGTCCATGAGCAGAACATCGGGATCGTTAGCAAGTCCTCTTGCAAGTCCGACACGCTGCTGCATACCGCCGCTTAATTGGTCAGGATAGCTGTTCTCCCAGCCCTTTAAGCCAACAAGCTCCAGTGAATTCATGGCCATTTCTCTGCGTTTCTTCTTGTCGATGCCCTGCACCTCAAGTCCGTATTCAATATTTTGAATGACGGTGCGATGCGGAAAGAGCGCGAACTTTTGGAAAACCATGCCTACATTTTTTCTTCTAAACTGCCGCAGCTGCTCAGGAGACATGCGAAGCACATCTGTCCCATTAAACAGTACTTGACCGTGTGTCGGCTCAATTAATCGGTTTAGCAGACGCACGAGTGTCGACTTGCCGCTGCCGGACAAGCCCATAATGACAAATATTTGCCCTGCTTCAATCGAGAAACTAGCTTGGTTGACCCCAACCGTGAGCTTCGTTTCGGCAAAAATCTTATCTTTAGACCATCCTTTATCCAGCAGCGGGATCGCCTTTTTCGGATCGGCTCCGAAAATCTTGGTTAGCCTCTTGGCTTCTATAATCGCCATATTGTGCCCCCTTGTGGAATATTTCGACTTCCATAAGTTTAGATGGTTATCATTGTAAAGGTCAAAAGGCGTGAGTCTTCGTATACTTTGTACAGTTATAACTTTACGTACTTTACATACGGTATACTCCTGATAACTCCCTTTTTCAACCCAAAAGGTTTCTTTACATATGGACAACCATTTGATTACAATAACTGATGTAGGAATGATAGGGGGAAGACACTCCTCGGGAGGAACGACATGAAAGAACTTGCAGCATTATCAGAAGAGCAGCTCACAAAGCTGCAAAATACGCGTCGCCGTGTAATTGAATCAATTGGAGAAAACATGGATTTGTACGGCATCACGTTATCGATTGGTCATTTATACGGGAATATGTACTTTAATCGTGAGCCGGTTACGCTTGATGAAATGAGTCAGACGATGGGCATGAGCAAGACATCGATGAGTACGGGCATGCGTACGCTGCATGACTTGAAGATGATAAATAAAGTATGGGGCAAGGGCTCAAGAAAAGATTTGTACGAGGTGGAGCCGAACTGGCATCAAAATTTCACCGATTTCTTCTCTATTAAATGGAGGAAGGCTGCCGAGCAGAACATGAGCGCGTTAAAGCGTTCTATGAAGGAAATCGATGCTTTGAAGCAGCAATATGAGGACGACCAAGCTTTTCTTGAGGTGCTTGAAAATGATACCCAGAAGATTGATGAGGCATTAAAGTATTATAGATGGCTGGATCGTCTAATCGATTCCTTTGAGAGCGGGGAAATCTATAACTTTATCCCACAAGAAGAATAGACAATAGGGAACTATTTACGATATTTTTGTCTTGCTGCGAAGCCGCGGGAGCTCTTTCCTGCAGCTTTTTTGCTGTTCAAAGCGATGTGCAGGGGCAACCGTTTCAGCCCAATTAAAAACGGAGGTTTTTGCCTAATGATGAAGTTAAGCACAATGAGAATAGTGCACGATACGGTAGACAGCGGCAAGCTTGGAAAGATGAATTAGAAGAACGGATTATGGTAAGCTTACTCCTATGACTATAGGGCAAGGGGACGACCTGATCGATGATTGAACGTTTGAGTGCTGGCTTGAAGCCCATAATCGTTACGAATGGAAAGGTCGTAATTCCGGATCAAATTGTGGAGGCTGCTGTAGCGGTAGTTGATGGCCGAGTTGATGCTATTCTGGAAGGCGATGCAGCTGTTCATAGTTGGATTCAACAGCATGCTGATTATATCTTGATTGATGCGGAACAGAAATACGTGCTGCCAGGCCTAATCGACATTCATTGCGATGCGATCGAGAAGGAAATACAGCCACGTCCAAATACATTATTTCCACTTGATATGGCATTGCTGGAGTTCGAGCGGAAGCTGCCGGTGCACGGTATTACAACGATGTACCACTCCTTATCGCTTGGCGTCGGGCTAAGCTTGCGCGGCGAGCATCTGCTCACTGGAATGGTTGAGCATATCAACAGCTATAGAAGCAAGAGATCCATTATTCGCAACCGGATTCATCTTCGATTCGAAGTATCGCATTTGGTTGGCATGCCCATTGTCGAGCGTTACTTGAAGGAGAATGCGATTGACTACTTGTCATTTATGGACCATTCGCCAGGGCAGGGGCAGTACCGCGAGCCAGGCTCATTCGAACGTTATGTCATGAAAAATCAAGGTGTAGGTGTGGAAGAGGTTCAAGCCATTGTTGAGGATTTGAATAAGCGAAGGCAGCTTGTTAATGGTGAGCATTTGCTGAAGCTTAGCAAGCTAGCTGCACAGTGCGGCATTGCCATTTCGTCACATGATGATGATTCCATTCAAAAGGTTGAAGAGTCGGCTGGCTATGGCGTTTCAGTCTGTGAATTTCCAATTAATTTGGAGACAGCTAAGCATGCTGCAGGACGTGGTCTAAGGGTTTGCGTAGGCGCGCCGAATGTCGTCAGAGGAGCTTCGCATGATAAAAACTTGAGGGCAGTCGATGCGATTAGTGCGGGTGCTGCCGATATTTTATGCTCCGATTATCATCCTTCCTCGATGCTGGCGGCCGTATTTAAGCTAGCTGATGAAGGGATTGCTGCTTTGCCGGAAGCGGTACGTATGGCATCGCTGCATCCAGCGCAGGCGTTAGGCGCAGGCAGCGAGCTGGGGTCCATTGAGCTCGGCAAAGCAGCTGATCTTATTATTGTGGATCGTTATGAAGGCCTTCCTTGGGTAACGAATACAATCGTCGGAGGCCAAGTCGTTTATACATCAGCTGTTCGTTATTGAGACGGATTGGCATTTTCGGCATGATGAAGATGCTTGTAAAGGGAGTCGACCATTTTGTTATGCTCCTGCTCCGAGGATTGCTGCCAAATCATCTCGAACAGAACTCCGAGCCCGGGCAATGTACGCTCATCGGCGCCAATTGAATCTTCAATGACTTCAGAGAGCTCCTGTGTTGAATTTTCCTGGACACGCCTTACGATCGCTTGACGCAAATCAATAACTTCCATGCTAAATAACCTCCTGCGCATTCGGATTTACTTATTTACTATGTCCAATGCATCCTTCTTTCATCCGAATGAGCAAGCTATGGTATACTGATGAGACGACTACAGCAATCATCCTGCAAGGAGGATTTTGTAAAGATGGCGAAGAAACAATATGCGGTAATTGGAATGGGACGCTTTGGCTCCAGCGTTGCAAAAGCATTGACCGAGATGGGCTTTGAGGTGCTGGCAATCGACTCCAACGAACAGCGCATCCAAGAGGTTGTCAATACGGTTACGCATGCAGTCTCTGCGGATTCTACAGATGAAGATGCGCTTCGGGCGCTTGGCATACGAAATTTTGACGTCGTTGTTGTAGCGATTGGACAAGACATTCAATCCAGCATTTTGACGACGCTCATCCTGAAGGATTTAGGCGTCAAGACGCTGATCGTCAAAGCGCAAAACGAGCTGCATGGCAAGGTCGTACACAAAATCGGGGCCGATAAGGTTATTTTCCCTGAGCGGGATATGGGCCTGCGCGTCGCGCATCATCTTGTATCGCCTAACATTCTCGACTACATTGAGATTTCGGAAGACTACAGTATCATTGAGATTAAAGCGCCAAGTCGGATGATTGGTCAAAGCTTAATGCAGCTCGATATAAGAGCAAAACATAAATGCAACGTCATGGCTATCAAAACAGGTTCTGCGATGAACATTGCTCCTTATGCGGATGATTTAATCGGCAAGGATGATATCCTGGTTATCGTCGGCAAAAACTCAGATTTGTCAAATTTAGAAATCGCTTATTCGGAAGGTTAAATCTAACTATGAATGAACATTTTGATCCAAATATCTCATCCCTGCAAAATGAAAAGGTTAAGCAGTGGGCGTCGCTGCTCGACAAAAAATACCGTGATCGCAGCGGCCAATTTCTAATCGAAGGCGTTCATCTAGTGCTGGAAGCACTGAAGGGAAATGCTGAAGTAACAACAATCGTCTACGATACAGAACGCGGCATTCCCGCGGAGCTTATGGTGGAGCGGGAAACAAACGATTCGACCGCAATGCTCGGTTTCGAATGGATACAAGCTTCGCGCGCGGTTATGTCAAAATGTACAGGGACGGATACTCCTCCTCCCGTTTTTGCTATTTTGTCGAAGCCCTCAGCAGATAAAGCAGCTTTATTCCGTAAAAAATGCCTCGTCGTCGTGCTGGACGGCGTACGCGATCCAGGCAATGCAGGCACGATCATTCGCAGCGCCGATGCCGTTGGAGCAGATGCCGTTATTTTAGGCAAAGGCTGCGTGGATCTCTACAATCCGAAGACCGTAAGGTCGACGATGGGCTCCTTGTTCCATTTGCCAATAATTGAAGCGGATTTGAAGTTGCTTCTGCCCGAGGCAAAAGCAAAAGGCATTAAGCTGATCGGAACGAGCCTGCAAGCGAAGCATACTTGCTACGGCTATGACTGGACGCAGGCGACATGGCTGCTAATGGGCAATGAATCCGAAGGACTATCGCCAGCGGTAAGCGAGCTCGTTGACGAGTCGGTTATCATTCCGATGGTCGGGCAAGCGGAATCGCTGAATGTAGCGATGGCGGCGACGGTGCTGCTTTATGAGAGCTTGAGACAGAGGGAATTTTAACACAATAACAATTCCTGTCCACCAACCTAAATAACTGTCCTTTACTCAAATTACTGTCCTCAACTCACCAAAGACTGGTAACTGGTCGGAGCTTATCCCAAACCAAACTCCAGTCTTTTTCTCTGCTAATTAAAGCCCCTCTCATGTCCTTTCCCAAGCAAAAACCCAAGCATATCAAAGCTTTATCCGATCCTTTCGCCGAATCTTTTCTCTTTTCGCTCCCGCTTTTCCTCCGTCTTATTAGCCTATCCCCAAAATCTCTTTCCGCTTTTTCCTAAATTCATTATCGGGTGAAACCCAATAAACATAAGGCTTTGAAGCGATTTTCTCAGGGTTTTTCCACAGGCATTTACTCAATCTTTTCCCCAATCTGTTTCTCAATCATTGACTTCAATCCATTGAAGATTGTCCTATGGTCTTGTCCTTTGCTAGCTCTGATGCTTTGAAGAGACGGGGAATAGCGGGAGTGGGATGAGTAGGCTTTTCTCGATCTTTTACCCGATTCATTCCCCCAAGCCCCAGCCTTTCCCCAGCTCTTTCCCTGCCTTCAAGGACACTAATTATTTTTCGTTTTCGATCACAATTGAACCAATTTTCTTCCAGTTTTTACTCGATTAAACCTCACATGAGGGGGACACTAATTATTATCCCAGAATTGGCGGTGAAGCCTTGTGGGAGTAGGGCAGATGGGGAGTTGGGGTGAGACAGTAATTTTTATGTTTCTACAGGAATTTAACTAATTACGAATGGTGTGGGTTTTAACAACAATTGAGACTAATTTCAATTATAATTGAGACTAGTTATAAAATTCGTATTATAAGATTCGTAAGAATCCCATACTCCCAGCAGGTAAAGGCTTTAAGAGGGAGATAACTTGGAAATATAATTTCAGATGTTAGTTTTGCATCATCTTTAATAAGTTCCTTTTTACTTTGTGCAACTTATTTGGCAGATTGAAAAAGGGAAATGAGTTTAGGTTAGAAAAGATGATACAGTATATCTCATGTTGTTGTTTATTTATATGTGCATGAATGGAGCTAGCTTCGGGATTACCTTTTGATTATTTTCTCCTTGCCCGTCACGAAGATCATTTCTGTGACGACATAGTTATGTATAGAGTCGGCGCTGACCTAAACTAACTTAGTAGGGGGAATTAAAATGGGTACAATTAATGTTAACAGGTCGGGGTTTAATGTTAAGGTGGAAGACACAGACCACAACACACAAATTGGTACAATTTACGAAAATGAAGTTTGGTGTTATGACAAAGCTGATACGAGTCCAGGATACGCGGTAATTAAGTTCCGAAATTCCGCAGGTCAAGTCGTAAAAGGCTATATGTTTATGACGGGTTATAACGGCTTGCAAAGTTCATACGGATTTCATCCGAGCTCGACCGCGACGTTGTACGACTACAGTAGCAGTAACAACATGGCTCATGACATTTTTAATGTTCGCCATGCGACAACGATTTATAAACCTAACGCTTCGTCGACGGGAATCTCTATTCCTGCAGGTGGTCAAGTTGCTATGCGTGACTCGGAAGCGGGGGATTCCGGTTCGTCTAACCCGGATTGGTTGTTGATTCGTTATTATCGTACAACGGCTACAGGAACATGGCAATCCGTTTATGGAGCTACCAGCAATACGGACTACCATGGTTTCGTTCCAGTCGGTTTAAGCAAAGGGTCTACAAAAAACACGATTTCGGTTTACGGCGATTGGTAAGATTAGAAAGACGCCTTGGGGCTATCCAAGGCGTCTTGTTCTGCAATCCGAGCTTGTTTTAATTAATTGAATAATTATTCTCGTGTGATACAAAAAGGTAAAACACTCTCACGTTATTGAGGTGACGTTACATGTTGTTTATTTTTGAGCACTGATTTGCGTCTTCATTGGCGCGGATAAATTCTCTTCGGGAATTGGCCTAGCATCAGGCTCCACGCCCTCAATGGTCATCTTATATCCATACATGTAAGTAACATAGCGTTGCATAATGTCCCGCGCTTTATTGAAGCGTGTATCTGCTGAAAATTCGCGTATCATGGCATGCTCTTCTTCCTCGTTAATCCCTGTAACGTCGGTAGGTTCTGTATTAGACCAAGAAAGGTTATCGATTGCCCCGGCGTAAGCCTTATCAACTTCAAAGACGATACTGAGTAGTCCACCATCCTTTTTTCTGCCCCATAGAATGTTTTTTACCTGACCGCTTTCTTTAACGAACGCTTTTGCGCGTTCAAGTTCGTCAGCGTACAACGTTTTGAACTGTTCCCAATCGTCATTTAGCAGCTTCTCAACTTCAAATGGGTCCAGCGCGAAGTCACCCAATCCTTGCGTTTCAGCGGAACCAAGAATATAGGCATCAATCACTCTATAAGAGTGTGTAAGAAGGACTTCCGTTTCTGTATGGCGATTCTCAATAAACTGTAAAACATCGGTATCCATACGCTTGGAAATACCCGAATCGTTGGTCTTAAAGACGTATCCCTTCTTTGTCTCGTCCTTCCCTGTTAGGGGGTTGTACTCAACATACTCTGCCTCAGTAAGTGTAGTCCTTGGAACAGACAATACTTCGGATGACAAAGCAACTGCCGTATCCCTTTGCATGCTTCCCTCAGAACTCGCTCTTTCACTCACCCTCGTGTATTCAGCGACGGCATAAGCTGAACCTCCGGCAACTAAGACAAGTGCTAGCGCTCCAGCAACAATCTTTGTTAGTTTCAAAATCTATCCTCCTTATTTTCGGAATCCTTGTATATTATTGGACGCTAAAAAGCAGGTGAATGTTGCGCGTTTTTAAAATTGACTGGCGTATTAATGAACCAAAGAAGCTATTTTTAAAGTGATATGCGAAATTCTATATTTCACTGTCACAATGGAAGGGACTATTACGACATGTACTATCAGTGGCTACAAATTCAGTATATGAATGAAGGAGCCTATAAGCAAATCAAAGGAAAAGAGGTTGATATTATGGATCAAATGGTACTTACAGTTCAAGAATGGGTAAATGCAACCTATGCGAATAATCCGCACTACTCACAAATTGAAGAAAACGGCAAAACAGGGTGGCCAACCATTACAGCTCTTACAAAAGGGTTACAAATCGAGCTCGGCATTCCATCGCCTAACGGTACTTTCGGGCCGACAACAACAGACCTCTGCCCAACACTTTCGACAGCATCGGATTCTACTAACGCTCAAACAAAGAATATCATTAAAATTCTTCAAGGTGCCCTTTACTGTAAGGGATATAATCCAACCGGCATTACGGGAACGTACGGGAACAACACGAAAGCTGCCATTACCACATTTCAGACGGATGCAGGTATGCCAAATGCAAATGGCATTACAACGCCAATGTTCTTTAAAGCACTATTGAATATGGATGCATATGTCAACGTTGGCGATCCCAAGGTACGCATTATTCAACAAAATCTAAACAAAAATTATTCCCACGTCATCGGTTTAATTGCTTGTGACGGCCGATATTCTAGGACGACAAATAAAGCACTCATTTATGCCTTGCAAATTGAAGAGGGGATTCCTGAACCAACGGGTACCTTTGGTCCTTCGACAACAGCTCTTCTCCCAACCTTGTCACAGGGAAGCACGTTAACGAAATTTAATTATATTCTTCAGTATTCGTTATATGTTAACGGCTTTGATCCGAACGGCTTCGATGGATCGTTTGGTCCAGGTTGCCGGGAAGCCGTTCGACGGTTTCAAGCCTTTTGTATGCTCACGGTTGATGGTAGTGTTGGTAAGCAAACATGGGCCTCTTTGCTCGTTAGTACAGGCGACAAAACAAGGAAGGGTACCGCACTTGACTGTGTGACCACGATCACCCCAGCACGAGCTCAAACGTTAGTCAGCAATGGTTACACAACCGTAGGACGTTATATTATTGGTGACTGGAAAAAAATCAAACCCGGCGAGCTGGATACCATTTTTGGAGCAGGAATGAAGGTTTATCCCATTTATCAATCGTCTGGTAACAATTTAAACTACTTTAACCCTACACAAGGGGCAAAAGATGCTAAAGGGGCCTTAATTGCAGCTAACAGCTATGGATTCCCATCCGGAACCATCATTTACTTTGCCGTCGATTTTGATGCTCTGGACGGAGATGTAACAACGAATATCATCCCGCACTTTAGAGCATTGTTTAATAAAATGAACGCTCTAGGCGGTAGATATCGGATAGGTATTTATGGACCGAGAAACGTTTGTAGCCGTGTTGCTGCAGCAGGATATTCAATCAGCAGCTTCGTCTGTGATATGTCAACCGGTTTTAGTGGGAATTTGGGTTACCCACTCCCACAGGATTGGGCATTTGATCAGATTTCAACGATTACAATCGGTAGCGGCGATGGTCTTATTGAGATAGATAACAATATCCATTCGGGTAGAAATCCTGGCGTCTCCTTTGTTGGCTCGCCTATCGATCTTACCAACCTGGATGACGAACTTTTTAAAACGCAATACAGAACAACGTTAGAGACCCAGTTGGTTGCTCTGGCAGACTCACACATGGGTACTCTTCAAAAAGCGAAGGCTGTACGCTCTCGAGAAAACGCCGTAGCTAAAGTATTTGAGTACGACACCTTGATTACCCAACTCAGTCAAACTTACAGCATGCGTAAAGCAATGATCCAAGCAGTTCTTTATCGTGAATTGTGCTTTGAAGGAGCAGAGGACACTGTGGTAGACTCATTGGTTGTGTCCTATTACAGCTATAAACTGGATTACGAGGCTTGGGATAACTTGCCTCTAGCCCTTAAATTAATTACGCCAGCTCCAACTTTCCCAATTGGCGCCCAAGAAGACTGCAGCACAGGTCATGGACAAATATTTGCGAGTACGGCAATTGATTCAAATAACTACGCTGTACAAAATGGGATTATTTCAGGGCAATTGTACGATGCCGCAGATTGGAAGGACAAGTGGCATGTTTGGAACAAACTAAATACGGAACAGAATTATAATATCAGCACATGCACCCTGGTTCTCATTAGAGCAGCAAACCAAGTTTCATTGGATCAAATATTTTATGAGTATGATGCTATTAAGACGAAAAAAGTACTATCGCGTTATAATGGTACGGGGGATGAAGCTGCAGTGTATGGTGAAGAAACCCATGAGTACTACGCGGCATTTGAACAATTCAATAAACTTATTCGTGAACAATAATAGGGATCTCTTTAATCCGCCTAAGCATCCGCTTAGGCGGTTTTTTATAAACCAAGAAACTTTATCCATTGAATATACGTTTATACAAAAAGAATTCAATTAAAGGGAAGGGGCACTCTCATGAAAAGGATTGCATGGATTGGATCAATTACGGCCATATTCCTTATTGGAGTTGTTTTGGCGCTCCAGTTGGGTACAAGTAAAGAAAAAGTATCAGAGCAATTTGCAGAACACCTTTTCGATTATCCCCTGCCGTCTGAAACTTCACTTATTGCAAAGTATCAGTTCAATGGCAAAAATTTTGTTGATGGTGGAGGAAGCGGGGGATACTGGAACGTTGTTGCGATCATGGAATTAAGCTCTGCACTTACAAAGGAAGAAATACTGGCTTATTACCACAAGGTTGAAGCCTTCCCATACCCAAAAGGGGAGCGGAAGGGCGTAGAATTAGAGATTTATTTTGAAGATAATAGAAAAAAAATGATGAGTCTCACAGGGTTCTACTATCGAGATAAGGATGATCGTATCAGAACCATTTCAACCTATCTTGAAGAGACAGATCCTCAAGCTAACCAAGGGACAGCTGTAACAAAGTATATTCTTCAAATTACTAGCGGATTTGATTACTTCTTAAACATAAACTGAAAACTAATATTTCAAACCAAACCGTGGTCAGGAGATACAGACCACGGTTTTTTTCATTGACCAAACTTCCAAAAGATGATAAATTTGGTTAAGTGTCACGAACAAGTGTTCCCATCCGATATATATAAATAGAAACATAAAACGGGGGGAATGCACACAATATGAAAAAATCTATCAATAATTGTCTAATAAATGACCTTGCGTATCACTTCGCACAAACCCAAGACCAGCGGGCATTTAGCCAATTGTTTCTGGAATTAAAGTCACTCATTATTAATAGAGCGAGAAGTTCACATCAACGTGCACAACGTACAGGGGTAAATATACCTTTGGAGGACTTCATTTCCCACTTTAACCAGGGATTATTTCAGGCTACCAAAGGTTACGACATTGAGCTTGGAGATTTTTTACCACGTTATCACGCCAACCTACGATTACGAGAAGCAGATGTATGGCGGTATTATGAGACCCGTGGCAAAATCCAACCGGATCGCAAATATGAGAAGGCAAGGCTTCTAACATTCTCCTTGGATAAACCTGCTGGAAAGGACGATTCGGATGAGACGAACTTTACTTTACTCGATATTGTTCAAACTCCATCCGCAGAAGATGATTACCTCGAAAGGGAACATTCATGGACTCTGATAAGCGAGTTCTCAAAGATTAATAAAAGATATGCCTCAGTTATTCAACTCTTAGACAACGGCTACCCGTTAAAAGAAATTGCTTCCTTAATGGGAGAGAGTTCTTACAACTCCAAAGTGAGAAAACTTGTGCAACGCACAAAGATTAAATTTGGCGAATATCTGAATAGTCGAATTCACTATTCGTAGACTTGATTTCTTCGCTTGATGTGAAATGAGCGGATTTACGACCAAGAACAAGATGCCGCGTTTCTTTAGGAACTGAATAACAGCTTGATGATAGTGCCCCGTTGACTCCAAGTATGAGTCGTTACTCGATAAGATATCAGAGATAAAACGTGAGGAAATATCGTGGAAATTTGAACTTATACGTCCAGTTCTATTGTTGAACCGAATTAAGCGAAACGACACTGGGTACGTTTCATTGGAAGATGGGGAACAAAGCTAAAAAACTGTTTGGTTGGTCAATTCAGGAGTTTTTTTGTTATTTCTAGCAAAAAAACATTCAACAACTTATATATGAAGAGCCTAATCGTAATTTACCTATGTTAAGAGAATATCCAAAGTATTTGAGTTAGTTGATAAGTATAGCAGACTGTTTAGCTAATAAGCAGGTTTGTTTCATGAAAAATCGGCAATCTTTGTACTGGAGAGAAGCAGAAAGATTCGTTAGTAAGAAACTCAAAAACAAGCAATCTTTCGTTGCTGAGGATGTATACATGGCTTTAAATAAACGCAACAAATGGATCAATGTACTGTCCGGGGCTGAGTGAATGGCTTAAAGAACAAGTTTTGAATTCAACTATCCAACTTAAAAATATTGAAATAGAACAAAACAAAAAATTGATAAGAGAAGCGGTAGTTTATTTAGGAGATAATGATTTAGTCTGTTCAAAAACAGAAGTAGCTAGAATATCTGGCTTCCATAAATGTTCTTCTGGAACTCAGTGCAGATGATCAGATCAGGCTCAAAAGTACGCAGTGCTTCGAGATCGGGTTCATCCAACGTTCCCAAGGGCTGAACCGCGCGCAGCTTGTCGATTAGATACTCAGGAAAGCTACTAAATTCTCCGGTTACCATGACGCTGCCTGCCGGCTGCTCACCTAGAGCCAGCATATGGTCCATAAACTAGGGATTCAATGGGATTACTTAAACCAGCATTTTGGCTTGTGTGAATATAGTGCAACCCGTCCTGTTTATCCGGTGAGAACTTCGGACTTACTCGACGTGGAGATGTGCTCCGATTATCTGGACCGGCTGACCGTGCTTCTACAGTTCCCATCGAGGAGGTCACAGCTTCGCAGTTTTTTTAAAAGGTACGCTTTCGTAACCACTATTCCGCTGCTGTACGCCATGACAGTGTACAACAAGGGACTGGATTTATCTGCCGAAAATTGTTTTCTTGAATCTTCACCGGGTCAATCCTGGCTGGGCATGTCAGTCTAGTGGTTATTGATGCTATGCCCGAAGCATGCGAACGGCATGATTGGCGCGATACTGTTATTCTAGCTCATTTTTCCGGGAATTTATGGGAATTAATAGCGGTCATGTCTAGAGTGGCCAATGTACCAAAACCGATATTATGGGAAAATGTTGCGGTCCGTATTTTCTCGCTATACGAGTAACGAATCTGGGGAACGGGTGAACAGCAGGAGCAATCTGGCGGCCGAGCAGACTTTCAATATCTGATTCATCAGGCTCCTGGTACGTTATTCGGGGAAAAACAAAACCCGCTGAGCCGCTTTTATGGCAAACCGACATTCTCTTCTGTTTCTAATACGCCCACGCGGGTTCGCAAAACCTGCTGCTTCTACTATGAGGTCTCAAGTAGTGAAGAATACTGCTCCAACTGCCCGAAGTTGAGGAGCTAAGGGATGCAAGTATTGTTCGTCCAATAGCAGCATAAGCATTAAAAACTAGCGCCTCTCAGCTCCCCGGGCGGCGCTTTGCTTTCTGTCGATCTCTTAATCTTTTTGTTCCAAAGTAGTTGAACAGTCAGCAATAATTGTCTCTGGCGTATTCAGCTCTTGACTGCACCGGCTGCGATATCGGATATAAACTGCTTGCTGATGAAGAGAAACAGCACAATCAACGGAACAACGGCAAGGAGCGTTCCCGTGATAACCATGGAATAGTCAGTCGTGTATATTCCGTTTAATGAAGATAGGGCTCCTGCAGCGTGAACTTGCTCTCGTCTGTCAGAATAATGAGCGGCCAGAGATAATCATTCCACGCACCGATAAAGGTGAAGGCGCCCAGGAAAGATAGTGCGGGCCGCAATATAGGCAGCATTATGCTCCAGTAGATGCGGAAAAAACCGCAGCCGTCAATCTTACCGGCATCCATCAGTTCAGATGGAATCGAATCCTCGGCATATTGCTTGATCCAGAAAATACCGAATGCATTTACCATACCAGGTATAATTAAGGCCTTGAACGTTCCTACCCATCCGAATTTCGCCATGATGACGAATGAAGGAACGAGCGAGAGCTGGGCCGGCGCCATCATCGTTGCGAGAAGAAGAATAAAGAGCCACTTTTTCCCCGGAAAAAGGTATTTGGCAAAGGTAATTCCAGCTAGCGAGTCAAAGAATAGAACCAGCAATGTACAAACGGTTGCGACGAACAATGTATTCAAAAACGCACCGAAAAAATCAATGTTTGCCACTACCCTCGATATATTATCAAAGAGATGACTCCCGAACCACATTTTTGGAGGATAGCTATAAATTTCTGGTGTTGTATGCGTTGACATCACGAGCAGCCAGTAGAAAGGAAAGATAGAAAGGATGAAGCCGGCTATCAATTCGAGATGAAGCATTGATGTTTTCCATTTATTAATTGTCATATCTATCACCCCCGATTGTCAGTTATTATCCGATTTGCCTTGGACGAGCTTCCTGTTAACGATTGAGAACAGCGATCAGCACGAACATGCCTCAGCCAACGGGCAAGGTTTGGCCAGCACGCTGAATATGTCGGAATATCCGCCTCTCTGCCTATCTCCTTCTGCTATTTTGGGGCTATTCTATTATTTTTGTTAATATATGTATCGTTATCTAAACGCTATACGTATAAATCATAGAATACACCCTAAGGAGGTTAATATGAGAAAACGAATATCCTGGATACTGGCAGCAGTGCTTGTGCTAACGCTGCTTGTCCCGGCCGGAGCGATGGCTGCCGGTCAAGAAGGCGGAGCTGCCTATCAAGACACGCGAAAGGCAGCGGCGGAGAAAGCCAAGCTGCTGACGGACACTTTCGGCACGACAAGCGTTCAATATGCACTTATCGATCATGGCAGCATTGTCGTATCCGGACAATCCGGTCGGAATGACGAGAATGGTAAGCGGCCGCTTACGGCGAAAACGATGTACGGCATCGGGTCGACGAGCAAGATGTTTGCAACGGCAGCCGTAATGAAGCTGGTAGACGAGGGGAAGGTCGATCTGGATAAGCCTGTCGTTAACTACATCCCAGAATTTACGATGAAAGACGAACGGTACAAGCATATCACGCCACGCATGCTGCTCAATCATTCCGCTGGATTTAGCGGGTCTACGCTGACCAACGCTTTTTTATTCGAAGATAACGATACCTACGCTCACGATACACTTCTGAATCAATTGGCAAACCAAAAGCTCAAGGCCGATCCCGGCGCTTTTTCGGTTTATTGCAACGACTGTTTTACATTAGCTGAAATTTTGGTAGAGAAAGTCAGTGGCATGGATTTTACCTCTTTTATCCATAAGAATTTTACTGAACCTCTCGGCATGTCCGATACGAAGACACCGCTGGATCAGCCTGACGTTTTCGGTATGGCGGGACTCTACATTCCTTCCGATGAAACACAGTTGCCGAACGAGTCGGTTAATGTCATCGGTACGGGCGGCATCTATTCCACGGCGGAAGACATGGCGCGATTCTCGCAAATTTTCACGGGACAAGCTGCCGGCACACTCTCCAAGGAATCCGTAAAGGCGATGGAACAAGAGGAATACAAGAAAGGCCTATGGCCCGGAGAGGCGGACACGTCTATAAGCTACGGGCTCGGCTGGGACAGCGTCACCCTGTTCCCGTTCGGCGATTACGGCATCAAGGCGCTTACAAAAGGCGGCGACACGATTCTGTATCACGCATCACTCGTTGTGCTTCCCGAACATAACATGGCGGCTGCGGTCCTCTCTTCCGGCGGGTCCAGCACGACAAATCAACTGCTTGCGAATGATATGCTGCTTCATGCGCTGAAAGAGAAAGGAATCGTTACCGAAATCAAGCCCGAGAAAACCTATGGCAAACCGACAGCTGCGCAGATGCCGCAGGAATTGCTGAAGAACGCGGGGCTATACGGAATGACCACCCAGTTGATCAAAGCGGATATCGCACAAACTGGTGAAATGACGCTTTCTTATCTGCAAATGCCTGACTATCCAGCCGAGAAATATGTCTATACGGCAGATGGTTCTTTTGTAAGTGCGGACGGTAATGCGAAGGTCAGCTTCGTGACGGAAGCGAATGGACGTACCTACTTGTGGACCAGACAATATATCACAATCCCCGGGCTCGGCCAGACGGCCTTGTCGCATTATTCGGCGGAGAAGCTCGCATCCAATGACATCCCGGAAGAAACGGCTGCGGCCTGGACACTACGCGATGGCAAGAAATATTACTCGATAAATGAGAAATATACATCTGTGGCGTACATGATCCTACCCGCCCTTCAAGTGAATTTGTCCAAGGAAGCACCCGGTTATATGTCCGACAAAAAGATTACAAGCCCGAACGAAGCTTCCAGCGATTTGCAAATTTCAGGGATGAACGGCAGAGACATGTCTGGCTATAACTTCTTCACGCAGGATGGGACCGAGTATCTCGAAGTCGCCGGCAGCCTGTTTGTGCACGAAGATGTAATGAAGTCCGTTTACCCTGGTAAAAAGTCGTCGGTTACCATTTCGGCGAGCGGCCACGCTAAGTGGTACGCGTTGTCCGAGAAGACCGCGGGCAAGACCTTGAAGGTGAAGATGCCAGCAACCGGCTCATTCGCGATCTACGACGAGAAAGGCACATGTATATACTTCAGCGTCGTTAGCAGCGATCAAAAGATTGTTCTCCCCGAGAAAGGCTCCCTTGTTTTTGCGGGTGAAGCTGGGGCGAAGTTTGAACTGTCGTTAAAATAAATCGGCGAACGCAGGAGTGTTCAAACGAGGCGATCGACTTAGTTTGACTTGGCAGCTGTGATTACAGTTTATCGATATTTTCGACCCTTCTGGGGGGGCACTCCTGCAGTTGTTCGATCATAGTAAAAAGTGCAAGAAGTAATGGACCAAATTGAGTATAGCCGCCAATAAAATGGCGGCTTGTTTCATTTCACAAGTGTATATGTCGGACGACAAGAACATGAATACATATTTTTTGAGGCTGACGATTTTATAATTCGAAAAGCCGCTTGGGATCAACCTTTTAACAGTCGAAAAATCTCGGGATTTTTGCGACGATCCTTCCGCATCGCGCCAATAGCGGTTGCGCCTTTTCGAAGCCCGATCGCCTGGGGCTGCGTCGACCACGGTGGCCTAGTTAGTTGTGTGCGACGGCGCGGATTTAAATCAGTTGGTGAGGGAACGCCAGACCCGATACGCCGATGAGGGTGCCGACCAGCCGATTTATGAGAAGGAGTAGTTTTTCAAAAAAGGTAAGAGGGATAGTCGCTTACAATAAGGTTTGGTCCTCCTGCTAAAAATATCGAGGATAAATAGATACTAGACCTATGCTATTAAACTACACGGGTAACAATAGTTGAATAATACAAATGGATGAGCAAGACATTCAGTTTCCTGCTCGTTTTATGAATCTATCGAGCAGATTAGTTCAGTAAGCAATACAGGAATAAAATGTATTCGTGAAGAATTAAATACTGAATATCTGGCGAAATCAGAGGGAGTAAGATGAAAAATAATATATCGATTGCACTAAGACTGACTATAGAATTATCTATCCCAGATGTGAAATTTGCTTTTGTAGGCGGATCCGTAGGTCGTGGGGACGATGATGAATGGAGTGATATCGATTTAACGATCTGTGTCGAAGATGCGAGATATCATTGTAATAGAAACATTATTTTTGAGGGAGAAACGGTACAACTATTTATCACACACCCTTATGAGTGGGAAGCTGTAGAAAAGAATCCGTTAGAGTATCGATGAATTGGGCTAGAGAAAAAATTCTAGCAGGCAAATTGCTCTCAGCAACTGTAGCTGCTGGAGCTGCTTTCGCTGATGCCGCTTTTATGTTTCTTTATTTCAATCAAAGTTCATTATCTACTGGCGAACTAATACCTTTTCTTGATAAAAATTGTTCGGGTTTTGCTGAATATATTACAATATGTCATTGGCTTGATAACACGGAAAACAATGTTACTTTCATTATAAGAACCGTTGAACAATATAGAGAGCACTTCAGAAAAAAAACTCCTGAACACTGGGACAACTTTGATTTATCACCGATACAAGACATTCTAATGGGTAATAAAGCTAAACGATTAATCCGAACCAAACAGTTTACTAACCTCAAATGGCAATTTGCAGGTGAGGCATTTGGATTGTTCCTATCAACATCTCAAGGACATACCCTAGAGGATCATATAACTTCTCTGCCATATCAACTGCAAGTTGATTTAAGGGTACTCGGTTTTGTGGCATTAAGCGTTAAAGAAGTTCAGCGATTGATCGAGTTAAGTGAAGAACTTAAAAGCCTTGTACACCAGCATTATTAATCAGTTTTTGGAGATCAAGAAAAGAACAAACGGGCAGTTTAGCTCAATAAACACGAAGAAAAGGCAGCCATTATAAATGGCTGCCTTTTCAGGCTGTCGAGACTTTCTCGACAGTCTAAGTCCATCGAGACAAGTTGGACTGTTTTGCGGATAAAATCGAACGCGGCCATGCGTCACCCGATATAAACAACCGTCCCCCCGCGCCGAAACGCACCCGGCAGTTCTCTCTCCAGCAGCTCAAGCCTGCGCAGCATATGCTCCTGGGCGTCGCCGCTCATCTTAGAAGCTACCCAGTCCTTGAGCAGGGTGATTTCTTCCAGGATCGAGGGCACATCCTCTCTCTCCACATCCGTGCCCCCTTGAAACAATGCGGTCCACTGGAGACTCAGCTCCTCGGCCGCCGGCTCCCAGTACTTTTTATAGAAGGCTTCTGTCGCAACCGGCAGCATGAACGAGCGTTCGAATTCATCTTCTGGATCGATGATAATAGCGCTAATCGACATCTTTACTTCACTCCAAATCTTATCGTAAATGTGTGATCCGGGAATTCCTGGCGCAGACGGTTCAGGCTGTTCTCTGCCGCGGCCCGCAGCTCCGGCGAGTCTCCATCAAGCTGGAACTGGAAGTTGCGGATTCCCTTGATTTCCTCCAAGGTCGGAAGTTCGGATGTTCCATCCGGCGTTGTCCTTGTACCGACAGCCTTCTCCATCAGGTTGTTGATCCGTGTCCGCGTTTTCTGGTAAAGCTGTTTATCCGTAAACTGCTGCGGCGTCTGCTGCGGCTTGCCGGTTTTGGGATGAATGCGATTAAGGCCTTCGGCCGACTTGGCTTCATAGAAAATACCGTTCTCAACGTCAATGCCGTCGAACTCTCCTAGCGCACCGTTGCGGCTGTCGTACAGTTCTACGCCTTTGTACTTCGCCTTACTCCAGTGCACGTAATTATCCGAGTCTTTCGGCGGGGCTTGCTCCTGCTTATCGGAATCAGGTTTCTCTCCCGGCCGATCTCCGTCCGGCTTGCGGGGGACGTCCGGTTCAGGCTTGGCCCGGCGCCCGAGCAGCTTCTCCAGCCAGTTCTTGAGCCGCTCACCGCCTTTCTTGGCCAGATGGCCAAACGGCACACGGCTGAGCGCGAGTGCGAGTAAAGCCGCGGCGGCATTCTCAGGCGTGAGCAGCCGCTTCGGATCCCGGATATTTTTCGCGAGCTCATGGCCGCTGCCGGGGATGCTCGACGCGGTCAGCGCGATGCCGAGCGCCGGCCAGAAGCCAACGAACAGCAGGGAGAGGGCGAACGCTCCAAGCACGATAGCCCCCTTTTCCCAGTAGCTGAGGCGGTCCCACCAATTTTGCAGCGAGTCGAACATGCAGGAGAAGCAAGCGGCGTCATCAGGCTGCACGGGTGCCTGCCAATAGGCCGCGAAGCCCGCAAGCAGGCCCGCGCCGATCAGCAGTGCGGTGAGACCTGCCGCCATCCGGTAATGTAGCTGCATCCGGCCGCGCAGATCTTCTTGGACGGAAACCGCCTCGGAATTGCCGTATAGCAAAGAAAATCCCATTTCCTGGCGCTCTCTCGTCCAGGCCATGACACTGGCGAATCTCTCCCTCCTCTGGAAGAAGGCCGCCGACATATGCCGCAGCTCGGTGAGCGGGTCTATGAACCGCTCGCCTGTCATCATCGGGAGCTGATTCCTTACCCGATTGAGCGCGATGTAATCCAGAATTAACCCCAGGACTAGCATCAGCAGAAAAACATCCTTCGTTTGATAGCCGCTGCCGGTCCATTCGTGGATCTTCATGACCCAGTCCGGCAAAGAGTACTGTCCGTTATAAGCGGCATGGTCAAGGATCGACCAGGCGAGCAGCAGCGCAGGCAGTGAATAGATCGCGTTCGTCAGCCGCTTGCGGAACTGCACGGCCATCCCGACTCCGAGAGCGACCATCGCTGTGTGGACGGGATGGCTGACCGTCATGAGGCTTGGGAAAAAGCTTTCTTCGAACCGACCGGGAAATAGCGTCCAGAAATCCCAGTGGATCGTCTCTCCTCCCAGCATCGTCGTACTGTAACCGTACGTCCGACCAATAATCCCGGAGTTGAGCCACCTGCGGCTCAGCTCTTCCATGAGCTGGAAGCCGACGCCCGCTGCCGCTCCTGCCAGCGTATAGTCGCCCAGGCTCATCGATGATGCCCGGCGCGAGAAGAAAAGATACAGGCAGAGAGGGATCAGCTTCCATACCTCCTCCACGATGGGGGTGACCACCGCGACCGACCAGGTGTCCGACGTCTTGCCGCCGAACAAGCCGTGTGCAAACATAATCGTCCATGCCGTAATCGGGATCACGAGAACGATACCGAGCAGCATGAACATGGCGGTTTTCTTCCAAGTAAACGTTTTACTCCGGCATAACAGCCAGAACTGCAGCATCACGTAGAATGACCATAGATACTGTACCAGAATCGTTCGCGAATCACGAAAAAAGAACAAGCCCGCGATGAACAGAAGCAGTGACAGCCAGCACCATATCGCATAGACGGTTTTGAGCCACGGATAACGCTTCGGTATTTCTCGTACGAATTGGTAAATAGCTTCCGCGTAGTCTCTGACAACGCTTCGGATCCGCCTTATCGTATCCGTATCAATCCCTCCTTACCCAACTTTCCCCGTGAAAGCAGGCAAATCCTCTTTCCAAATCATACTCGATAATCCGGTCATTGAATCATGAATAAGAAGAGATTGTTAAAAATTGGACTTTATTCCCAATTCGATTGAACAACTTGACGTGTTTGGCGTGTCATTATTGTCGAATCAAGAGGGATGATGCAGAGGGAAGAAGCCTTGGAGCAATTTGCCGGAACGGTGCTGGCGATCTCGCATGACCGTTATTTTATTAATCGGCTAGCTAAGCGAGTGTGGGAGCTGAAACAGGGGACGATTGCCGAATATTTGGGCAATTATGATGACTTTAAGACGAGGCGGCAGCAGGAGAGAACAAACGGATCGTCTGCTGGAAACATGGATGAATATATCCGAGGGATAGAGGGATGTTTCTAGTATTTCTATCAATTTTTCAACGACTGGGTCATTTCCTGATTCAGATATGGTAAACTAAATGTTGGAAATGACAAGTCCGAGGGAGTGGAACGATGGAACAATTGATCGGGAAGAGAATACAGCATGATATCTTGAACGCATATGGCGTTACGATTGTACCGGCCAATTCTTTTATTTCTCGCGAGTCACTACAAATTATGATAAACCATCGGATAGATTTAAATGCTATTGTTCTGGCATCTGAGCAGAAGCTCTCTACTCCAAAAAAGAGCATTCAAATCGGAGAGCTCGTGCAGCAGACGGTTAGTGTATCGAAGGAGCTGTTCGAGTCGATCTTATTGTCCCGCAAGGTGCCTTTGATGGAGATTCGCAATCAGGTTCTGCCTGCTATTGTACAGCTCTCCAAAAACCAAAATATTTTTGAATTGTTTGAAGCGTTGAAGGCGAAGGATGATTATATTTACGAGCATAATGTGGGAGTTGGGGTCATATCGACGCTCATAGGACGATGGATGAATCTAGAGGAGTCGGAGCTTATGATTTTGTCCTTGGCGGCGACGCTGCATGATGTAGGCAAAGTGAAGCTTCCGCTCGAGGTATTGAATAAACCGGGCAAGCTGAACGAGGTAGAATTTCAACTAGTCAAGAAGCATACCATTTTGGGCTACGAGCTTCTAAAGGGAACGACTGGCATAAGCCTGCGGATCGCACGCGTTGCGCTGCAGCATCATGAGCGTGAGGATGGGATGGGCTATCCACTTGGAATCAAGAAAGAAAATATAGATTTATTCAGCTCGATTGTAGCGGTTGCCGATATTTTTCATGCGATGTCCTCGAAGCGGCCTTATCATGAGCCGTTGTCGTTCCATGAAATCGTTAGCCAGATGAGCGACGGCAAATTTGGCGCATTAAACCCGCAAATCATTTCGGTGTTTATTGAAAATATGATGAAGCGGTTAGTAGGGAAGCAAGTGCTGCTGACGGATGGACGCGAGGGTGAGGTCGTTTACATCAACCCGCATAATATCGAGACGCCTTTAATTAAGCTGGCGGATTATTTCCTCGATTTAAGCCAAGAGCGTAACGTTCACATCAAGTCCATTATTGCTTAAAATAAACGAGCCTTCTTGCTGCTAACCAACATTTGTTGATTAGCAGCTTTTTTCGTACCCTTTTAACCTTCGAAATCCTCAGATGCGCTTGTATGCAAGCCGTCTTCCTCGTTGTCTCTGATGGTCTTCTGCAAGACAAGGCATGCGACAATTAGGAAAGCGCCGGCAATTGCGTAGTAGCCTTTGACGTACAGCGGCTCCTCAAGCACGTAAATCCCGATATATTGAGCAAGAATAGCGAGGATGAAGCCTGCCCAAGCCATGAAAGTGAAGGCTGATGTATTGCGGTTTCTGTACCCCGGGTTATATTCCTTAAGAAATTTATCCTCATCGTTGTCTCGCGCTACCTTTTGGAGGAGAAAGGAAGTGATGATTAAGAGAATGCCGGTTACGGCGTAATAGCCTTGAACGGACATCGGCTGCTTGAGCGTATAAATGCCGACGAATTCGAAGCCGCAAGCGATGAGAAAGGCTGCCCATGCCATAAACGTATAGGTTGGGGTGTTGCGGCGGCGATAAAAGTTTGCGGACTTGCGAACATGCATCGTTTCTATTTTTTCCATTTGAGATTGCCTCCCGAATCGAGTTGTTGTTGATGTCTTTAGTTTACTGCATTTTCCTGTAACCAAAAGTACCAACTTCTTATAGTACCAGGTGCTAGTGGAGAGCGGCATGATGGGACTAAAGTCAGAGTACTGATTTTGCAGCTGAACACCATTAATGAATGCAAAAACGGCGTCAACCTGTCACGCGAATGCGAGCAGGACGACACCGTTTTTTTGGACGTGGCTTATCGCTTTCGGAGTACAAAAAACTCGCATTCCTTACGATTATGATAGGCAATATCACTAACTCCTGACTGGGTCACGATGGTGCTATCGTCAAACCGTATGACCAGCGAGCTGGAATCGATGAGCTGATTGTCCTGAAAAACGCGAATGCGCTGCTGCAGCTCGATTACCTCTTCAAAATCTTGATCGGTGCTCAGACGTCGATTTATGGCCATAGGTATACTCCTCGATAGGTAAAATGATTTCTTCTAGTCTATCCCATGTGTAATTGAGTTGCAAAGCCTCTTTGTTCGTAAGGCCATGCCTATATTATATTGTAGTCACGAGATCCCCTTTCGTTGTGGATGAGCTGCATGCCCCCGATCACCTGATGAGGTATGGTCGTCTTCTTTTTTGGCCGAGTTTGGCATAAGTATGGGTAAGAGAAGCGGGCATGATGATGCGGGAGGGGATCGGATTGGCGAAATGGGGGAGGAAAGGCTGGCGGTTCAGGCCATTTGGCGGAAGCCGAATGCAGCTCTGGTCAGGCCGCCCATCCTCAAAGGTAAGAACGGTTAGCTGGGGAAGCCGCAGCAGCTCTGCCTCAACGCGTTCCACGCCGAAAAAATGGGGTTCAGGAGCAAGCACAGCCTCTTCAAAATGGGGAATGCGATCAAGCTCCAGCGGAGGAAAATGGGGAACTCGGCGCCCAGCGCTAAGATTTGGCAGCGGAGTGCGAAGCAAGAGCAGCAGCTCAGGCAGCAATTGGGGTACAAATCCCCCTAGGCCCCGGATAAGACGTCGTACAATCGTTATTATTACACTTCTTGTCATGATGGTTTTTTCGATACAGTCCTTCGTATATATGGAACGGAATTTGCGTCCGCCGCTCATGAATATCGCCAAAATACGAGTTAAGCAGGTCGCAACGCAGGCGATTAACAAAGCTATAACGGAGCAGGTTGCGAACCGGTCGGAAACCGATAAGCTGATTGATTGGAAAATGAACAGCAACGGCAAAATTTCTGGCTTCATGCTGAATTATGCCGAGCATATGAGCATTACCTCGCAGACGATCAACACGGTACAACAGACCTTAAACGATATGAAGGATATACCTGAGCATATTCCGATCGGGCATGCGCTGAACAGTGCGATTATATCCTCTTACGGACCAAGAGTGCCGGTCAAATTCGAGCCGGTTGGCGCCGTGAAGGTTGATCTTAGCACGCGTCAGAAGGACGCCGGCATCAATATGATTTTAGTGGAGGTATATATAAGGATCATTGCGGAGGTTACGATTATTATTCCCTTTGATACCGAGCCGGAGCTCGTAGAAACCGATATCCCGATTTCGTATCTGCTCGTAGTCGGAGATGTGCCGATGTATTATTACGACAATACCGGCAAGCCTGTCGGCGAATCGGCTGCGCAAGCGCCAAACATTTCCGTACCGCTAGGCCAAGGCTCTGGAAGCGGCGGCGTCACGACGAGTCCTCAAAGCAGCGGAAATGACGAATCCTCTATTGAAGGAGGGGCAAATACGGGGGCATCTACAGAAGCGTCGACAGAGGAATCAAGCGCCTCAAATGCGCATAATAATGCGTCAGGCAATGCTGGTGATGCCTCCTCCGAATAGCTTCTGCAAATAAAAACGACTTTATTGTCCTCTGAACAAGAAGACGATAAAGTCGTTTTATTGTAAAATCGTTTATTTCTTCATTTGCCAGCGCGAATTCGTTTGCGCTCTGCCTGCTCCCACCGGCGCAGCATGGGATAAGGGTCAAACGACCACTCGATGAGTCCTCGGTCGCTATATACGCCATAGTGCAGGTGCGGCGGGAATTTACCCGATGTTCCCGGCTTGCCATAACCGGAGCTGCCAACCCAGCCTACGACCTGACCGGGCTTGACGACATCGCCGATATTGACCGTTTTGTCATAGCCGGATAGATGTGCGTAATAGTGGTAAAAGTTGTTCAGATCGCGAATGCCGATGCGCCAGCCTCCATAAGGATTCCAACCCTTTACTTCAACAATGCCGTAGCAGGTGCTTCGTACAGGCAGCCCGTGGCTAGCGAAAATATCGGTACCCTCATGCGTTCGCCTGCCGCCCCAGCTTCGGCCGGTTCCCCATGTGCTGTTATAGGCATAATTGCTGCCCACCGGAACGGGAAAAGCGTGCTCGAACAGGTCGAGCCGACCGAACGCAGCATAAATGCGGGCAAATTGCTGAATGCGCTGAACGGATCGATTATTTTGGTAATATTCCCAAAGTCCGATTGCAAAGTCATCCTCTGTGGCTCCATAAGCAGCAACACGGCTTACGAGTGAATAAAGCAGATCTACGTCGCTCGTTCGCTCCGCTTGTCCGTTGCCGTCGCCATCTCGCCCAAGACCGTTAAAGAAGCGAATGGAGGCAGGCGAGCTGTCCTCTATATTCGGATTAAGCGGACCGACCCACTGTTCTTGGTCAATAAATACGCCTACGGTGCTGCCAAGCATCGGCCGAGCCTTGGGACGAACCTTCGACATGGACCGCTCGTATTGATCAATTGCCGCAATCCAGTTCCATGGAATTTCAGTAAACAAGCTTAATTTCTCATACAAGCCTCTCCTAGCCGGAAGAGGATCGGGTTCGGCTGCTGCCGGCTGCTCATTTTCCGCCTTGGTCCGCGGTTTAAGGGTTGATAATGCATTTGCCTGACCGCCAGGGAAGACAATGAGCAGGGAAGCAGCGGTAATGGCTGCGGCAATAGAAATAGTCAGTTTCAAACGTCTCACCCTTCCAAAAGCATGACGGATATAACGTTATGTTTTGCAAATCATTGGTTTTTATTCGTTCTGTGTGATTTAGACGTTTAATGGTCAGTTTGAGTGATCATCGAAACGAATACCTGAGAAAGTGCTTTTTTTTATTTGAAACATGTTATAATAACCCCATGAGTTTACGATTTATAAATGAACGTGAAAGCAGGTAATCCCCATGAAACAACGAGAAACACTTCCAAAGCCAGATTGGCTGCGTATAAAATTAGCGACAGACGGCAACTTTGCCGAAATTAAAAATATGATGCGCTCCAAGACGTTACATACCGTTTGCGAGGAAGCGCGTTGTCCAAACATCTATGAGTGCTGGGCTAATCGCACGGCTACCTTTATGATTTTGGGAGACATTTGTACGCGTGCTTGCCGGTTCTGCGCGGTTAAGACGGGAATGCCGACAGAGCTTGATTTGGACGAACCGGAACGCGTTGCGGAGGCTGCCGAGCAAATGGGCTTGCAGCACTGCGTTGTTACCTCGGTAGCACGTGATGATCTTAAGGATGGCGGAGCTTCTATATTTGCCGCAACGGTGCACGCTATTCGCAAACGGATGCCGTTTTGCCGTGTTGAGGTGCTGATCCCCGATTTCCTAGGCAATAAAGATGCGCTGCAAATAGTAATGGATGCTAATCCGGACATACTGAATCATAACGTAGAAACGGTGGAGAGACTTTCCGATCGCGTTCGCGCTAGAGCGAAGTACAGCCGTACGATGGAGCTTCTAAAGCGGGCCAAGGAAATGAAACCAAAAATTCCAACCAAATCGAGCATCATGCTTGGCGTGGGCGAGGAATGGGATGAAATTTTGCAAACGATGGACGATCTTCGCGCCAACGATGTGAATATTTTGACATTAGGTCAATATTTGCAGCCGACGCCAAATCATTTGCCGATCGTACGTTATGTCCACCCAGATGAATTCGCAAAATTAAAAGAAGAAGGGCTGAAGCGTGGATTCAGACATGTAGAATCCGCACCGCTAGTACGCAGCTCTTACCATGCGCATGAGCAGACCGATTCGGCACATGCAGCGATTGCTGCAGAAACCGTAGAAACGGGATTGAACCGGGAGCTTTCCTCCGGTGCTTGCTCGAGCAGCATGTAACTGACGCTCAAGATGAGGTGGAGAACATGGCATTAATTCATATCGGCGGAAAATCTTACGAAATTGTTCAAGAGAATCGAAACGGCTGGAATCCTGAAGCTTTTCGTGATCGATACAGCGAAGTGCTAGAGCGTTACGATTTTATCGTTGGAGACTGGGGCTATAGCCAGCTTAGGCTTAAGGGTTTTTTCCGCGATAATCATCAGAAGGCAACGAAGGAGAGCAATCTCTCCGGGATGCCGGATTACATCAACGAATATTGCAATTTTGGCTGCGCTTATTTTATTCTCGAAAAAACGCAAAGCACGAAGCGTGAGCCAGACGATTATGATTTGGACGCTGATGATCAACGGCCTCGTATCGAAGCTGCGGATCTTCTTGCGGCAGCAGCTGGCTTACTTGAGGTTTCCGAGGGCGTGGATGCAGATGATGATGATGAGGTTGCAAGCGCGAAGGAAGCTATTACAGCGCCATCGCATGAGAGACCTAATCGGAACCACTCCCATAACCGAGAAAATCGCCATAGAAGCTCCAACCGCAGCAATAACGAAAGCAAGGGCGGCAGCGACAGCTTGAATGCTGGCGAAGGCCGAAACGGCGGTGAGCAGCAGGGCGGCGGGAAGCGTGAACAACAACAGCAGCGCAAGGGCGGCTTTAAAGGCAACGACAACCGCGGGAAGAAACCGTTCCGGCTTGCAGCCGGCGAGACCGCAGCCGCATCCGCCGAAGGGAACAGACCAAACAAAAAAGACACGGAGCGCCTGTAATTGGCGCTGTCGTGTCTTTTTTTATGGCAACAAAGGCTAAGTGGTCAAGTTTGTTACCGCACATCGTAGCCGAGGAATGCCTCGCGGACCCGATTCCAGAAAGGGAAGGGACGATAACGAGCGAAGCTGACCTTCCGGCTGGATACGCTGCAGCGGATCGAGCGAATATCGCTGCGCATGATGCTGATATGATCGATGGCAAGCTGGAGACGCTGCACTTTTTTGGAGATGATATCGCAATGATGATGCTGCGGCAGCAGCACCGAAGAGCCAAGCGTGCGGTAAACACGATTGTTAATCGATGCGATTTCCGCGATTTGCAGCGATTCAATGGACGGATGGACGATGGCGCCGCCCAAGCTTTTGTTATATGCGGTGCTTCCCGATGGGGTAGAGATAACGATTCCGTCACCGCGGAACATTTCGAACATCTCGTCATTAATGTTGATTTGCGCAACGAGCGTTCCGTCGACGCCTTTGAGCGTAAATTCATTTAAAGACAAGTAATGACGGGATTCTGTCGGCGTCTCAAGCTCAATCTCAGCGAGCGGGTATCTCACTATTCTTGGCGTTTCCTCGGCCATCATAGCGACTAGCTCCTCGAGCTCGTCTGCCTGCCAATCGGCATAGAAGCCTAGATGGCCGGTATGAACGCCAACAAAAGCAACATTTGTAATTTGATCGACATATTTATGAAAGGCCTGCAGCAGCGTTCCGTCTCCCCCGATGGATATGACGATTTCTGGTGCTTCATCATTTCGAGTGAAGCCGCGTTCTGCAGCTAAGGTATGAAATTTCTCCGCTAACGATTTGGATAAAGCATCGCCTCGATCAATAACCGCATACTTCAAAGGTAAATCTCCTTCCGATCTCCATAGTACTTAAGATGATAAAGGAAAATGCCTATAAATTCAATGAGTCGCGGCGTTTTCGTAAAGGATTGTGGCAAATTAGGGGCCCATCCAGCCCCACAGCAAGTATACAAGCGCCATCGCAATAAAACCATGAAGCAGCCTGGCAAGCAGCAAAGGGCGATAACGCAAATCCGTTCTGCTCAGCAAGCTGGCGATTTGAGCATGGACCGATATGCCGCCCCATGACAGTACCCATGCAGCAATCGCGGCTTGGTGCATGAGACCTGTGCCTGCTGTTCCGGCAGCGCGGGCCCCCAGCGTCACCTCGAACAAGCCATAAATGCCTGCATCCGCCAGCGGCTTCGGCAGACCGATTGCATGAAATAAATAACGGAGCGCTTCAGCCATTGCTTCCACGATTCCGACATTCGTCAGCATCTCCATTACGACGGAGAAAAAGACGACTAGGCCGCCAACAACAATCATAAGCCGAAGCGCCGATTGGACGGAGTCCTGAAGCAGCCGGCCGAGTCCGCGTCCGTCAAGCAAGCGAGCCTCATGCATCGCTTTTAGTGCCTCCGCTATTCGCGAAGGCTGGCGTTTTCTGACTCCTCCAACGATTTCGATGTTTTTCTCTGCTGAGGACGGCGGGGCATGACGGTCATGGTAGCGCATAAGGAGACCGATAATCAATCCTCCGCCATAGTGAGCTGCGGCAAGAACAGGCGCTAACGCTACATTTTGGAAGAAGCCGATCGATACCGCCCCGATTAGGAATATAGGATCAGATGTTGTAGTAAAAGCGACCAGCCGCTCGCCTTCCGCCCGATTGACGAGCCTTTGCTCCCATAGCTGTGCAGTTAGTCTTGCCCCTACCGGGTAGCCGGAAATATAGCCCATTGTTACTACAAAGCCGCCTATACCGGGTAGCCGAAATAAAGGTCTCATTAGCGGATCAAGCAGTTTACCGAAGAAGTGCACGATGCCGATTCCGAGCAGCAGTTCTGAGATAACGAAGAAAGGAAACAATGCCGGGAAGAGCACCTGCCACCAAATGGAGAGTCCGCGCAAGGAGGAATGCAGCGTTTCCGTAGGAAAGACGGTCATTAAAAGCACGATAAGAAGTGCGCCAAAGGCGGTAATGGATAACGGATGGACGAATGAGCGCAGCAATAAGGCCGCCTCCTTCTATAATTGAAATGGCATATATGAAGAAACTGTATAATGTTGTACAAACCCCTCCTACACGTATATGCCTTAATGGGGACATCCATCACTGGACCAAAATTAAAAATAATTAGGAAACCTAAAGGAAACGCTTCCAAAAAGCTGGATTCCTTATTTTTTTATGGTACAATAGAATTACCTTTGAATGGTTGGAGTGATGGGTATGAGTATAATCGCTGGCATCTTGGTGTGTGCTTTCGTCTATGTCATTCGAGAATCTCTTACAGCACCTGGGGAAGAAGACTATGAGGGTTAATAGGTAGCAAGTTCTATAAGACGAGGTCCGCATGGATGCGATGCGGGCTTTTTTTTGTTCCCTACAAATTATTTTTTTATGATATAATACTAATTACCTACAAATTGGAGATGGTTTTGACGATGAATAGGAATATAAGCCTTTATGAAGCGTTAGGCGGGGCAGGGACTTTAAGACTAATTGTTGAATCCTTCTATCCAAAGGTACAAGCACATCCATTACTTGGGCCATTGTTCCCACAAGACATTGATCCCGTTATAGAGAAGCAATATTTATTTTTGACCCAGTTCTTGGGTGGTCCATCGCTGTACTCCGACGAGTATGGGCATCCGATGATGCGAGCTAGACACTTGCCCTTCCCGATTACGCCTGAGCGCGCAAACGCATGGCTTGACTGCATGCGCAGAGCACTGCAAGAGGTGGGAATCGATGAAGAGCTTCAAATAATCGTTATTGAGAGACTATCCGCACCAGCACATCACTTTGTGAACACATCTGAAGAGGAGACGTGATCGTTTATGGAACCACTATACCAATCAAAAATCGTATGCATTTGCTGTGAATTTACGTTTATGACATCGCGAGTCAGACCGAGCTTCAAAAGAGCGATTAAGACGGATACTGATTTTTGCGGATATTATAAACCTGAGGTGAATCCTGATTTTTACGTCGTTAGGGTTTGTCCGAATTGCGGCTTTGCTTCGACTGAGAATGGTGTGAGTCAGTTAAACGATCAACAAATAAAGCAGTATCAAGAAAAAATAGGCAGACGCTGGCAACAGCAGGAGTATGGCGGGGAGCGCGGTCCAAATAAGGCGATGGCCAGCTACAAGCTAGCGCTTCTATCCGCGCAAGCAATAGGCGAGAAGGACCGTGTCATAGCAGGGATCTTGCATCATATTGCTTGGCTTTACCGCTATGAAGCGAATCAAAACGATGAAAAAAGGTTTCTTCGGTTTGCCCTGCAGGCTTACATACGGGTTTATGAGGCAGAGGGTGTTGAGCTTAACAATGCAAAGCTGATGTATTTGATCGGGGAATTGAATCGGCGAATTGGGGAATTGAACGATGCTGTGCGTTGGTTCTCTCGTGTTGTGAATGACAAGAAAATCGTCGATGCCGCAATGATTCGCGCTAGCCGCGAGCAATGGCAGTTTATCCGCGAGGAATTGGAAGCCGGACGCAATAATGCACCCGGCGACACATCTCTAAGCGATAGCATGGCTCTTTCTGAGCAAACGATCTCTAGTTCGGCTTAGCGGTTTTTTTGGCGCAGGACGCGGTCCGTCAGCAAGTAATCCCGATCTGCGTCAACAAGGGTCACTTTATTGCGGCAGCATGGGAAGACGAGCAACCGTTTCATGCCGTCTTGAATGTCCTGAAGCTCTGCTGGCTTTACGGGGAGCAGCACATTTTCCGCGTGGCAGAAGGGACAGCTTGAGACATAGAGATCACCCATAAGAATGTCATAAGGCCATGCTTTTTCGAACGGAATCATGATTTCGGATCGCTATCAGGTGCTGCGGGCGTATCGCTCTTAGCGAGCTCCGCCAGCTTCTGCAGCAGAATGTGACGCGGCATATGCATCAAATGCTCGATCGGCACGCCAAGCTGCTCAGAAAGCTTGATCGCTGTATCGGCCGAAATTTGCAACGGTTTAGACATGGTGTAATTCCTCCAATCTGGATATAATTAAGTTATACACCGCCGAGAAGGTTTGCGCAATTAAAAACGCGGCCGCTTCTTGGCTTTTTTTATGGAGGAAAGGGTGAAAGCAAATGATTAAGGGATATCCGCAAAATTGGGATTTAGACGTTTTATATGTGGGAGGCTCAAGCTCGGCTGCTTTCTTGCAGGAGCTAAAGGGAATCGAAGAGGATATTGTGAAGCTGGATGCTGCGCTTTTGGCGGATGCGGAAACGGCTGTTTCAGACATCGCGGCGATGACGAAGCTGCTGCAAAGCGTTCTAATCCGGCTCCGTCAGTCGGAGTCATTCGTTTCCTGTTTGCTCGCTCAAAATATTCGAGACACAGCAGCTAGCGCACGAAACGATAATGTGAAAACGCTATCCGCGAAGTTTCTAGGCGTGCTGACTCGCTTCGATAACAAACTGCGCGGGCTTGATGACGTCGAATGGTCTTCGATGCTTGCGAATGAGCAGCTAGCCGAGGTCGCTTTCAACCTGAACGAACGACGTGAGCTGGCGAAGAAGAAGATGGCTCCGGAGCTTGAGGCATTAGTCGAGGATTTGGCTGTAGACGGCTATCATGGATGGAGCGACTACTATAATGTCATTGTGTCGCGAGCGAAATTTACCGATATCGGCAAGGACGGCGAGAAGCGTATTTTATCCGCTGGTCAAATGCATAACCGACTATCCGACGGAGACCGCAACGTTCGCCAAGCGGCATTTGCAGAATGGGAGCGCGAGTGGTCGGAGCAGGCTGACTTATGCGCCGAGACGCTAAATCGGATTTCCGGCTTTCGCTTGAAGCTGTATGAGAAGCGCGGCTGGGAATCCGTGCTGCAGGATCCTTTGCAAATAAATCGGATGAGCGAGGCAACGCTGCAAGCGATGTGGGCTGCGATTCAAGAGGGCAAGCAGGTGCTTGTTGCCTATCTACAGCGCAAAGCAAAGCTGCTCGGCGTCGACAAGCTTGACTGGCATGATGTAGAGGCGCCGATCGGCTCCGCTGCGAAGACGATTACATACGACGAGGCGGCTGCTTTTATCGTAGAGCAATTCCGTTCGTTTAGCCCAGAGCTGGCTGATTTCTCGGAGCTTGCGTTCCGCGAGGGCTGGATCGAGGCGGAGGATCGCCCCGGCAAGCGCCCTGGCGGCTTCTGCACGTCGTTTCCGAAGAGCGGTCAAACCCGTATTTTCATGACTTTTTCGGGCACTGCCTCCAACGTCTCTACGCTGGCGCATGAGCTTGGTCATGCTTATCACCAGCATGTAATGAACGACTTGCCTGCCTTGTCGCAGGAGTATGCGATGAACGTCGCGGAGACGGCATCTACGTTTGCAGAGCTAATCGTATCCGACCGTGCGTTTCATGCGGCGGTTGAACCCGATGAGAAGCTTGGGCTGCTTGAGGACAAAATTCAGCGGTCAGTCGCTTTTTTTATGAATATTCATGCTCGATTCTTGTTCGAAACAAGGTTCTATGCGCGCCGCAAGGAAGGCCTGGTGAGTGTAGAGGAGCTTAACACGTTGATGGAAGAAGCTCAGCGAGAAGCTTATTGCGATTTGCTCGGCGAGGTTCATCCTCATTTTTGGGCATCCAAGCTGCATTTCTACTTCACGGACGTCCCTTTCTATAACTTCCCTTATACATTCGGTTATTTGTTCAGTGCGGGCATCTATGCAAAAGCATTGAAGGAAGGCCCCGAGTTCAAAAATCAATATGTTGCCTTGCTGCGAGACACCGGGCGAATGAGCGTCGAGCGGCTTGCTCAGGAGCATCTTGGCGTAAATGTGGCGGAAATCGATTTTTGGCGCGATGCCGTTGCTTTGACTTCGGATGATGTGGAGCAGTTCATCGCATTGACTAACGAATAAGCAGGATAAGAAGAGCTGTCTGAACCGTAGATCAAACTTCGGTTAGGCAGCTTTTATTTTGAAAAATCGATTTTGTACAAAGTTATATTCGCGGAGTAAGGCTACTATTTATTGTGCGTAATACGTTAATATGATATATTATTTTTCGAATAGTGGTACTATATCATCTAAATATGACTCATATACAGATCGGAGGAGAGTACGATTCAGTTATCATCACGGCAATTGGAGCTTCTTGAGCTCGTGAAGAGGCATGCACCGATTACCGGTGAACAGCTAGCGGAATATCTAGGTGTCAGCAGACCGACGCTGCGCTCGGATTTATCGCTCCTCGTCATGCTTGGTTTGCTTGATGCGAAGCCAAAGGTCGGTTATTTTCTCGGCAATACCTATCGTTCAAGCAGCGAGCCTTTACAGAAATTCAACAGTATGAAAGTAAGAGAGGTACAAGGGGTTCCTGTCAATGTGCCTGATTCTTTGTCTGTGCATGATGCCGTCATTACGTTGTTCACCGAGAATGCAGATACCCTGCTAGTCGTGAATGAACAGAAGCGGTTTGTTGGAATCGTAACGCCTAAGGATTTGCTCAAAATAACGCTTGGCAACGCTGGAGCTGCATCCATTCCCGTCAGCATGGTAATGACCCGCTATCCGAATATTGTAACGCTAATGCCCGATGAATCCGTTATGGAGGCGATACGCAAAATGTCGCTCCATCAGGTGGATTGTCTGCCAGTCATTGTTCCTCGCGAGGAGCAAGCGGCAGATCCGGAAGTAACCGGCTGGGTATCGAAGTCGAACATTATACGTCTGATGGCGGACATCGGGATGGATGGGGAATTGGGGGAGCCAGATTTATGAAACAGCAAATCATTTATGTATGCTCCGATGCTGTCGGCGAAACGGCGGAAGCGGTTGCTAAGGCAACCTTGCGTCAATTTGCATCGGAGCATGTAAAAATTAAGCGCTACGGGCATATCAAGTCCGAGGATGAGATATTGCGCATCATTGCCGAAGCGCTCGGCACAGGAGGTTTCATCAGCTACACGCTCGTACAGCCGGAGCTTCGAGAGCTTATGAAGGAAGAGGCACTTAAAGTCGGCGTTCGAGCAGTGGATGTGATGGGGCCGATGATGCAGGCTTATGTGGATACGTTCGGCAGCTTTCCGAAGCGGGAGCCGGGGCTGCTGCATTCCATTGACGATGCCTATCATCGCCGAATGGATGCCATTGAGTTTGCGGTCAAATACGACGATGGCAAGGACGCGAGAGGCATTGTGCAGGCGCAGGTTGTTCTAATTGGCGTATCGCGGACGTCGAAGACGCCGCTCAGCATATTTTTGTCACATAAAGGCATTAAGACAGCCAACCTGCCGCTTATGCCGGAGGTTAATCCGCCCGAGGAACTAAAGCCTGCTCCTGGACGGCTGATCATTGGACTTACGATGCAGGCTGAGCATCTGCTTGGAATTCGTTCTGAACGGCTGAAGACGCTGGGGCTTCCTGCATCAGCACAATATGCGACGAGAGAGCGAATTCAAGAAGAGCTTCAATATGCGGAAGAAGTCATGAAATCATTAAATTGTCCCGTTATCGATGTCACAAATCGCGCAATTGAGGAAACAGCCGGAATAATAACTGAATGGCTTAACAAATAATTGGCAATACCGATAGAGACAAGGGGGAATCTTAATGGACAGAACGTTTGTAATGGTGAAGCCGGATGGATATGCTCGAGGTTTGGTTGGTCGTGTTGTCAGTCGATTCGAAGAAAAGGGCTTTACACTTGTAGATGCGAAAGTCATGAAATTATCAAGAGAGCATGCCGAGCATCATTATGAGCATTTGCGCTCAAAGGTATTTTTTGACGAGTTGGTCGATTTCATTGTTTCGGGACCTATATTCGCTATGATCTGGGAAGGCAAGGACGCTGTCAAAAACGCGCGAGCGATAATTGGCGCAACGAATCCGTCAGATGCGCTTATGGGGACGATTCGCGGAGATTTTGCAATCGATGTAGCAAGCAATATTATCCACGGGTCGGACTCGCCCGAGAGCGCTGAGCGGGAAATTAAACTATTTTTCGAATAGTCTAAGGGAGATGACCGGTTATGAAATTTTTCTTGGATACAGCAAACGTAGATGAAATTAGACGGATTGCCAAGCTTGGACTCGTTGATGGTGTTACGACTAACCCTTCGCTTATTGCGAAGGAGGGACGCGATTTTAAACAAGTCATCCAAGAAATTTGCAGCATCGTACCCGGTCCTGTCAGCGCTGAGGTTATTGGCACGAGTGCCGATGATATGCTCAAGGAAGCTTTTGAAATTGCAGAATGGGCTCCAAACGTCGTCATAAAGCTGCCCTTGACGGAGAATGGGCTGTACGCGGCGCATGCACTTTCGGAGAAAGGCATTCAAACGAACGTAACGCTTGTGTTCTCCGCAGCGCAGGGGCTGATGGCGGCAAAAGCTGGCGCAGCCTTTATTAGTCCCTTCGTTGGACGATTGGACGATATCGGCGTAGAAGGCTTGAAGCTGGTTCGTGATCTGAATGCCATTATTCGCAACTATGGATATTCAACCGAAATCATTGTCGCAAGCATCCGCCATATTGGGCATCTAGAGCAAGCCGCTATCGCTGGGGCGCATATTGCGACCATTCCAGGCTCGCTTCTGCCATCGCTTTGGAAGCACCCGCTTACCGATATCGGTATTGAAAAGTTTTTAAGCGACTGGGGCAAGCAGAAGTAAATTGTTAGGTTGACGGATGGAATCGGAATATGGTAAATTTTATACAAAGTTAATGATCTAACACGGAAGCACCGTAAAAGGCCGCAGCTATCTGCGCCTTCTATGGTGCTTTTTTTGTGTTTTCTTGACGGAAAAGGGGGGAAGATGTTGAGCAAATATCAGCTGGCAGTGGCAGTGAGGGAACAAGAATACTTGAAGCGCTTGGCTGATTACATCCGCGACAGCAAGCTCGGCGAGCAATGGCAGATTACCGGGTTCACAAGTGCGGATGCATGCAGGCGCTATATGAAGCAGGGCTACAATATTGACTTGTTGGCCGCACAGCCCGAGTTGATTGCCGAGCTGGAGTCAGAACTGCCGAACATACCTGTTGCCGCGCTCGTATTGAAGCTGAGAGAGAGCAACGGCGAGAATGAGCTGCATCAATATCAGCCGCTGCCGCTGCTATTGCAGCGCTTAGTCGAGATACATGCCCGCACCGCCGTTCTTCCTATCCATACGGGAGGAACCACTGAAGCTGCTGCAGGTGCGAGAGTTATTTCGGTTTACTCGGCGGCAGGCGGCACAGGGAAGACCGCTTTGGCTCTTCACTTGGCACATGCTGCAAGTACGCACCGCTGCCGAACATTTTATCTGAACCTTGAGAGGTGGAATACATCGGTAAATTGGCTTGGATCACGGCGTAATGGCAATGGGATTAATGAAGTGGACGTGCAAAACGAAGGCTTATCGGAGTTCTTGTATGGTCTTAAAGCTCAGCCGGATCAAGCAGTGAATTGGCTTATGGAGCATCGGAAGCGTGACTCGCTGCTGCAGGCAGATTATTTGGCGGCTTGTACGAATATGGAGGATCGTATGACGCTTAGTGAGGATGATGCTTTAGGCTTAGTAGACGTTATCGTCCGAAGCGGGCAATACGATCTTATCGTTATCGATTTGGAGAGCGGTTTGGATGAGCTGCATGCCGTCGTTTTCGAAAGGTCGAATCAGGTGCTTTGGGTGTTGAATGACGAAGCATCGGTGCGGAATAAACATGCAATGGCCCTTCGTTATGGGGAACAGAGGTGGGGCAATAGATTCAACCGAATGTCCTCTAAATTCCTTACCGTAAAAAATCATGCAGCACAGGCTGAGATTCACTCAAGCAGAACAATAAATGGTTTGGCCCATGCTCATGCCCAGCTTCCAGAAATTCCGCAGTGGAGAGGTGCTGGCAGTGTGGCGCTGCTCTCATCTCCGCTATACCGGGCAGCGGTAGATAAGCTATTCATGCAGCTTAGCCCGGAAGGAGTAGAGGGCTGATGCTGAGCGAAGAGACTGTGCTTGCGCTGCGCGACAAAGTGCGGGCGAAAATCGATTTCAGCGGAGCGCTGTCTGACGACAGTCTGATGAGAATAGCGGAAGAAATCGTATTCGAGTGGTGCGAGCGTCATCCGCTTACAGCATCGGGAAAGGTGCAGCTGGTACGCAGACTTTTCCATTCGTTCAGAGGGCTTGATATTTTGCAGCCCCTGATGGAGGACCCATCGATCAGCGAAATCATGATCAACCATCATGCTGAAATTTTTGTTGAACGCAGGGGGCAAATGACGCTGCTGCCAGTTTCTTTCGAGAGTCGAGAGCGGCTGGAGGACTTAATTCAGACGGTCGTCGCCAGCGTGAATCGTGTCGTTAATGAGTCTTCTCCCATCGTTGACGCTCGTTTGAAGGATGGTTCAAGGGTGCATGTCGTGCTTCCCCCAGTTGCGCTGAAGGGGCCATGCATGACAATTCGAAAGTTTCCTGAGCAGCCGCTTACGATGGAACAGCTCGTTTCACTAGGGTCCATATCCGCTGAGGCTGCATCATTTTTAAAAGTGATGATTGCGGCGCAATACAACATCTTCATAAGCGGAGGTACGGGAACAGGCAAGACAACCTTTCTAAATGCATTGTCTCAGTTTATCGGAGCAGACGAGCGAATCGTGACCATCGAAGACTCCGCGGAGCTTCAAATTCGTACCGTTCCGAATTTAGTCTCGATGGAGACACGGAATGCTAATACAGAGGGTAAAGGTGAAATAACGATTCGTGATCTCATTCGCGCTTCGCTCAGGATGCGTCCTAACCGAATCATTGTTGGCGAGGTGCGCGGCGGAGAAGCGCTTGATATGCTGCAAGCCCTCAATACTGGCCATTCCGGAAGTGTATATAGTACAAAATGCTAGTCAGCGATATTTCAATTCAACCGTCGCCGGGAAGTAACGCCCATACCTGTATCCCCTCGGATTATCCATGTCACTGAATAAACGAATCTCATCAAACAACTCATTTAGAAGTTCTTTCTTCTCCATCGCATCAGCATCTTCCCACGCTTGTCCGAATGTTTCTAGCTTGATTTTGATCTCCTCATTTTCTACAACGCGATCCTGCTGTTCCTCCAATGTTTTTAATATTGTTGCTTCTGTTTCGTACTCCACATTTAAACGACTTCGTAAATCGTCAGCTGTAACTAATTCCTCAATGAACATGAACTGCCACTTCTTTACGCGGGACCGGACAACTTCAAGGTCGCGTTTAAGTTTCTGAACCATCTTCGCGCGTGCGGCATTCTGATTATCGGCTTTTTTCTTCTCCGCAGAAGTAAGAACCTTATCAACGTTAACGCCTGAGATGTATTCCATGACCAAATGTTCAACATGCTTCTGTTGAAAAGTAGGCATTTTACATGTGCTGTTCTCTTTACGAGTGCTGCAGATATAATAAGGCGTTCTTGTGATATTCCCATTGCGGTCCTGTCGACTATTAGCTAGCCTTCCGAACATACTTGACCCACAACGACCGCAGCGAAGAAGTCCGGTGAAATAGTAGTCCAGTTTTCGAGAGTAGCCGGAATCAGATCTACTACGCATATATCTTAGATGCTCGTAAAATTCCTCTTCCGTAAAGATGGCATCATATATTCCTTTTTCATGAATAACACCCTTGCGCATTTCTTTCTTATGTCCTGCATATTTACCATTCTCCATTTTGTTACCGAACTGAATGATCCCGGCATAGAATGTATTTGCGAGTGTCATGGATACGGTTGAAGCGCGCCAGGTAGATCCTCTGCGCGTTATTCCTTGGTCAATCAATTTCATTGCAATTGATTTGAATCCCATGTTTTCTTTCATGTACATGTGGCGCACAAGGCGAATTATTTCTGCCTCTTCAGGAATAATATTACCCTCTTTATCGTATCCGTACGGAAAAGCACCATTAGGCCGCTTACCTTCCTTAACCTTCTGCTCCATACCAAAGCGAACGCGTTCCCCGATCAGCTCACGTTCAAACTGCGCAAATACGCCTAGCATGCCGAGCATAGCCATGCCCATAGCGGTGCTGGTATCGAATTTTTCCTGCTTGCTTATAAAAGAGACACTATGGAGCTTCAGATAGCCTAGCAGCTCGTATAAGTCCTTTACCGAGCGAGTGAGCCTATCGAACTTGTGAACTAGCACAGCGTCAAACAAGCCCTTTGTAGCGTCTTCAAGCAATCGTTGTAGTTGAGGTCTATTCATATCTTTTGCAGATATACCCTCATCCATATAAATATCAGAAATGGAGTACTCATTGACCTTGCAGTATTCGATTAACGTAGCACGCTGTGCCCGGAGTGAATAACCGTCTTCAACTTGCATATCCGTAGATACCCTCAAATATATTGCAATCCTCATGATGTTCCTCCTAATAAAGAAGCCCCTAGAGAGGGGCTGCATCTTAATTCTCAATTATTCCATCAATTTCTTCTACAGTGTATTCCTTTATTTCAATTTTTTTGAGTGTGTCTTCTTGAATAAAAGGAATTTCTTTTGCGTAATGGTAGAACCTCAAATAATTATCATGATGAAGTTCTCTTATTTCTTTCCTTTTTTGTAATGCAAAAGGAGTAGTGGCAGATGGATGAAATGCCTCGTGATAATCTTGATAACCTACATAGGTATGAAACAAACGGAATCCTTCAAAGTCCAATTCTGCAATTCCTAATAAAAAATCAGATCTCTCTTTAAAAAGTTTTGATAATTTAACTAATGTTTCTAGGTTTGGCTCACGCTGACCGTTTTCTATTTTACCGTATCCGGGTGCTGACATGCCGATTGTGTTCGCGACTTCTCTTTGAGAAAGGCCCTTTTTTTCCCGGAGCCATTTTAAACGTGCAGAAAAAAGTTCCAAAATAATTACCTCCACTTATTGACAAGTAAACAAAATGGCTATATATTTAAGTTGTAAGAAACGAAACGGATACAAAAGGGGGTGTTAATATGTCATATCCAAAAACAAGTATCGAAAAACATAGACGATCTAATTTTTTGAATCAATCTGATGTAGCAGAAGACTTAGGCATGTCGATTGTCAATTATTCTAAAATCGAACGAGGCCAACGCCGGTTAACAGTTGATGTTGCTCTGAAGCTTGTGAAAATATTCAAATTAAATTCAATTGAAGAACTACTCGAAAAGGAAACATTAGAAGCAGTTTAAATCCATTATGGCTATTTTATACTGCGTTAAGCAGTAATACAAGGAGGAAAGGTAAATGAATGATGTTGAACTCAAACAATTAACTGATGAAATCGAACAGGATGCAAAGCTTTTAGGATCTGAGATATGGAGAATTGGAAGAAAATATTTGGGATCTGCTGCAACCAACAAACAAATTGCTGAATTTTCAGCTAATCATCTTGGTTTTTCAACAGATATGATACTCACTTTTATGAGAAAGGCGGACCCCAATGGATTATCTCGATAATTCTACTCTTGCAAAGTTAACAAGTGAGATTCACTTTTTTAATGAACAAGGGGTAAAAGTTTCGATAGAAGTTGGTAAACGATTAGAGGAAGCAAAGAAAGAATTTCCTAGATCTGAGCTATGGATGAATTGGGTAGAAACGGAGTTTGGATATAAAAAATCACAAGCTTATAAACTCGTTGCAATATCTAAAAGATTCCACTCGAGTGGAAATTTAATAGAAGGGAAAACCATTAATGAAGTGTATGCTTTGACTGCATTTGAAGATGAAGAATTACAAGAATTAAAGCAGCTTCCAACAGGAGAAATAAAGCGGCCTGTCGACATGAACAGTAAAGAGATTGAACAATATAAGAAAGAAAAAGAGGAAGTTGAAAAAAAACTTCAAGATGCCGAACGTCGCGCAGCACAAGCAGAAGCTGCAGCCGTCACAGAAAAAAACAAAGCATTGCATGCAGAAAAGTTGTGGGAACAAGCAAAGAATCAGCCTGTAAGAGTTGAGACAAAGGTAGTCGAAGTCATGCCTTCTGACTATAACGATTTAAAGAAACAATCAGAGATTACCCAACAGTTAAACAGCGAAGTCATACAACTAAAGAGGGCTAATACGGAAATTAGAAGTCAGTATGAGGAAAAGATATCTCAACAGCAAAGAACTGAATTTTCAAAGAAGAATCTTCAAAAGTATTTGTCTGAACACATTCGCTCATTAACAATGAACCATGATAGTGCAATTTTCAACTTTTCAGATATTCAAGGCGACCGAGAAGCATACGAAATTGTAATGAAATTCCTCACACAATATGAGGCCATCGTAAAGAAACAATTCTCTGAATGGGAACAACTAACTGCCATACGTGCAGTAAATTAAAAAAAGGGAGCTAATAACCATGTTAAACAAACAACCGGATCGTTTTGAAATTCTTTTGAGAGCCAGTGAGAATCTTGTGGGGAAGATGCATGACCATGAAGATCGTATTCTAAAGTTGGAGCGTCATGCACCGGTAGGATCGCGCAGCGCCCTTAACATTCGTAGACGTGTCGTTTCTCATGTCACAAAACTTTTAGGCAAGGAGCATCCTGAATATCGCAAAACCATTTCTCGTTTATGGCATGATTATTGGCAAGCTTTTGGAGTTACTTCATACCTAGATACTCCTGCTGCCCTATATGACGAAGCTATCTCATATATCGACCGTTGGAGACCAGTACATCTTGTAGATGCCGGATAGCACAAACAATCGTGAAATTCACGACAGTTTAAACTATAAAATTTATTATTAAGGAGCCTGATGTGATGAATGAGCATCTAATTATCGAAAAAGCTAAAGAGTTAAGGGAATCAGTTGGAGGAAATATATTCGGGTTTCCCGTATCTGAAAGTGATCCTCACTCAAAATATGCTGTAGCGATGTTTGATGGTGAGAAAATTAAGGCATTCCCGGGACTGATGGGAATTGAAGATGCGGCAGCTGGTATATTGGAGATCCTAAATGGCTTAGAAAGCGCCGGTCTAGATCACGATTACGAACGGAATGTTCGATTAATATCTTATGAAGCACAACTAAACGCCCCTAACGTTACAATGAGACGATTACGAGATCATGAAATTAAACACCAGCATGGTTTCAAACTTGGTGAGGATGTTTTTGAAATCGAAAATGATGTTAAACATTTTTCTGCCAGGGGTTTGGTTAAATTGAGTTACATTCTGGTGGTTGATGAGAAAAACGCGAAAGCCACAATATTTATGGATGGTTATTACAAACTACTATCTCATAAAAATTACGGAAAGACGGCAGGTTCCATAAAACAAGAGGTAAGAAGACTTGGAAAAGATAAAGCTCTGAAGTGGATTGAACAAACGTTCCAAAGATACATTACCGACGATAAAGAAGTATTTGAACTAATGAAAAATGTTAGAGAATAAAAAAATCGCCTTCATAAGAAGACGATCACACACCTATTGCTCCGACCAAGAAGATAGGTGAAACAGAATACTGCTATTATATCTCATACTTAACAAACTTGGAATGAGGAACTTCAGTTCCTCTCCAAGAAAATTGTTCCAATAGCCCAAAGAGGGTATTAAAAATACCCCTTTACAGGAACGTGTGTTCGGTTTAGAATAAGAACATATAAGGCGGCTGCATATTAAAACTTGGGGGTACCACGCATGAAGGTACAGGAAACTGATATAACTGATCGATTAAGGTCCTTATTCTCTATATGCGATAACACTCAACTGGAAGCAGCGAAGAATTACATAATTATATCTCATTTAAATCATGAACCATTCGACCAACTACTCATACAAATAGAAGAAAGACGCCGTTAATCGGCGTCTTTCTCATTTGGAAACATAATATGTATCATCTCTTTTAATCGCTTACGTTCATCATCTGTTAATTTCTTTCCATTAAGAGTGATTCCTTCTTGGTTCAATAGGTGAAAGAGTTCATGAGCCTCGGCAGCTGCAGTTTGTTCTTTAATCCCTTCTCCTGATTTAACCTTTGATACGAACGAATCTCTTCCTAATAAATATTCAGATGTTACATTTAAGGTCGATGCAATTTTATCTAGTTCGTCAGCTCTCGCTTTTCTTTTTCCAGCTTCTATTCTCGAGAGAACGCTGTTGTTTATCCCAACTCTTTCGGCTAACTCTAGTTGTGACCAATCGCGTTTTTCCCGCAATCGCTTAATACGATCACCTACGGCGACATCCACGTTACTTCCTCACCTTTCAGAACTTTATTTTATTTGGCACTTATAAACTTAACACTATTTTCTAAAACAGAAAATTATCTTTGCTAATTCAGAAAATATTTGTTGACTTTGCTGTTTTAGCAATGTATATTGAGAATATAAGTTTTGCTAATTCAGAAAAATCATAGGAGGTGAAGAAAGTGAAGGAAATCAACCTTGCACTAATAAAAAAGAGACGCAAAGAAATGCGCATTACTCTTCAAGACATGGCTGCTTACTTGGGTTTCAAGAATGCATCGAATTACTACAAGTACGAATCAGGGAAATACAGATTCAATGCTGAGCATCTTCCTTTAATTGCCGATAGGTTAAAACTTAAAATGAATGATATTTTTTTTAATCATAATTTTGCTAAATTAGCAAAGTGAGCAAAGAGATAGGCAATTGACATCTTTAAAATTTGTGGATGACCTTATGGGAAATTAAGCCACACGGCCATATGTAAGATTTTATAACAAAAATCAAATAAATGAAATCTTAAGGAGTTCCGAAGATGACACCCAACCTTCCTGAAAGATTAAAGAACCGCGGCATTCTACCGCCGCCTAAAGAAAAAGTGAAAGTAATGCTATCTGAAATAAAAGCCCAAGCGTTGCATGACATCCTTTTTAAACCCTCTAAAAAAATTAAGGAGGCATCCCATGAGACTGGAAGACGACCCAACAGTAAAGAGGTTGCCGAGTGAAAGAATGCGCAAGCAATTCGCAAAACTTATCGTCAGAGAAAACCTTAAATTGCAAGCAAAAATCAAAAAAGAAAACGAAAAGCGCCCTCATCAATAAGAAACTTACTAAGGAGGCTACCTCATGAGACCAGTTGGACACGATGGTAAAGAAATTTCCGAGCAAGCATGGATCAGAGCACATGCCGTTATTTCCAGAATTGAAGAGAGGAAAAATGCGAGATTAGTAAATGAGCAGAAGGGAGCTTAATCCATGCCAATGATAGATGGAAAATTAATTATGAATGAAGCTGAAGGGAAATTGCTCAAAGAAAAAATGGAGATCCACTTAATCCCAGCACTACAGCGACAAGGAAAGAAAGCTAAAGGCGCGTGAACCACTCTCTATACACTTCTCAGCAAGCCTTAAAAGCCTACAGAGAAGCAGCATACCACGAACGATTGAATATCATGACGCGTTACTTTGAAGAGGATCTGCCTATTGTGGTGGAGGAAATGAAAAAGAAGATGGGGGGCGAAAAAATGCTTAGCAGAGAGAAATTAGAAAATTACCTAAAGGAATCTTGCGAAGATACAAATAGCGAAGTTGATCGATTTATCAAAGAATTGCTGATCCAGATTGAATTTGGAGCATTTGAGCCAGAAGAGGAAGACGATTCAAACTACGCTTATAAAAACTTTTTATAGGAGGCCTAACCATGGAAAACCCAATCATAGCCGCAGGAGAGCGCCAAAACAACCGCATCCCTTATCGCCGGCCCATCGACCTATTTAATCCTTGCGAATGCGGCAAGCACGAATCAGTAGCCATATTCAAAGGCAAACAGCGCCTTTGCTCAACCTGCCTAGAAGGCATATGCGGGGTGACGCTGATATGAGAATGAGAGTGCAACCAGTCAGCAGACCACAGCCGGTACGCAATCCTATCAAAGGCGATCCATTTTGGGGGAAGGGTGGAATTCGCACGTGACTGACCACGACAAAGAGTTCATATGTCTTAGCTGCAAATGGACCAGCTCAACGAGTGGGAATACAGCTTACTGCAACAAAGTGGGATTTGAGTGTAACGGTAGCCAATATCGTCCGACCCAAATTTGCGAAGATTATGAAGCCAAGCAAGAGGGAGCTTAAAAATGATTCTTTCTAAATACGATTCGGACGCTGACGTATATCAATTCTATCAAATCAAAGGCGACAACGTGACTTACGAGAAACGCTTTCTAAAAGGCCAGACCACTAAGCCTCTGCGTAGATGGTCGCACACCCTACAGGAACTTGGATGGACAAGCATGGAAAGCTACATCAATCACCTTAAATCGATGGGCTACAAGGAGGTCAAGCATGCAAGCATGGCAACACCTACAACCGCAGCTGTCTGAATTTATCCGAGACTTACACTCACAAGGCTGGACGGACGCTGAAATAGCCAAATCGCTTGATGATAAAGAGTATTGGGTGACTAAAGCGCCATTCGTTGGAGAGCAATATAATCCAGTATTCAATTACGAATCAGCCAGTTTCACCCTTCACGCGTTGTGCAACACGGTTGAGATGCTGACTGGATCTGACACAGCGTTTCTAAACGAGCTAAACGGTCATATACGGTCACTGTTGAATGTTGGGTATGAGCAAGACGCGGCAGCGCAGGAAGGCCAGAGAGAGATAGTGTGGGCGTTTAACAAATCGATGGAGAGAAGGGATATTGCATGAGTGAAAATGCTAGATATACAGATGATCAAATCGATGTGTTTTGGAAAAAGGCAGACGATGCAAGAGCTGAAAATAGACATTTAAGCGACGACATGTTCGATCTTATCCTCGCTCTCAAAGATGCATATAAAGAGTCTGACCAGTACAAACAGCAAGCGGAAGAGAGAGGTAAGGCACTGGAGTTTTATGCAGTTAAGAATAATTGGGAACTTCCTTCGTTTGGAAGAGGGCATTCAGTTGTTACGTCAGATAGAGGGGAATTAGCGCGAAAGGCTATTGGAGAGGAGCAACCAAATGAATGATCACGCATTGCGGAAAGGGTGTCAGCACTATGCAAGAAAGATGCAAATGCAAATATTGCGAATGGGCAAGGAAGTTTAAGCAACGTAAGCCTAAGGGCAGCCGGAGAGTAATGATCGTTTTGTTTCGGTATCATCGCAAAGAAAAAGGAGCTGCGTCAACAGCTCCCGTCAGAGAAATGTAAAAGGTTATTACGGTCAGTTTAACTTAAAAGGGGGAGTTTTTCAATGCAAGCTTTAAGACTCGTTAATACGGAAGACCTCATACATGACGAATGGCTGGAGTATCGAAAGCAAGGGATCGGCGGCAGTGACGTGGCTGCCATCGTAGGACTAAGCCGGTTTAAATCAGCTTTCTCAGTATATCTCGACAAAATAGGCGAGCTTCCACCTCTTGAAGACAATCCGAAAATGAAGGCCGGACGCGTGTTGGAGCCTGTTATTGCCGATTGGTTCACCGCTGAAACGGGAATCAAAACGCAGGAACAAAAGTGGATCTTTCAGCATGCGGAACACCCATTTATGCTGGCTAACATTGACCGCTGGTTACCTGGCGAGAATGCCGGGCTTGAAATCAAAAACACCTCAGAATATTGCCGGAACGACTGGTTTGAGGGAAACACAGAGATCATTCCGACCGAGTACCAGCTGCAGGCTAATCACTATATGGCCGTTACGAACGCGGATAAATGGTATGTGGCCGTATTGATAGGCGGTTGGGACTTTCAATGGCGCATCATCGAGCGCGACGAGAAGCTAATTAAGAACCTTATCACCATCGAGAATAACTTTTGGGAGAATCACGTTCAAGCAAAAGTCCCTCCACGAGTCGGCGCGCAGGACACGGACATAATGAAATTCCTGTATCCATCTAGCGCCTCTACAAGCCTTGCTATAAGCGAAGCGTACTACGACCTTATAAAGAGACTCCTAGACACGAAAAACGCGCTAGAAGCCGCCAAGGAAGCCCACGAGGACGTTAAAAATCAAGTTAAACAGATCATGGGCGAAAATGAGCTTGCAACATGGCAGGGTGACAAATTCTGCTCATGGAAATCTAACAAAAACGGTACGCGAGTATTCAAAATATTAGGAGGAATTTAACATGGGGAAAGAATTGACGGACCAAACAGCATTGGCAAATAGACTGGAACAAACGGCGTTGACTCCATCTGCTCCGGGCAAAACATTAAACGACCTTTTCAACGATATGATGCCAGCCATCAAGCAAGCAATTCCGAAGCATATGACCCCTGAGCGGCTTCTAAGGATCGCGACAACAAGTATCAGACAAAACCCTAAGTTAAAGGCTTGCACGGCACAAAGCCTACTTGGAGCCGTTATGCAATGCGCGCAGCTTGGACTCGAACCTTCTGTATTGGGGCATGCCTACCTGATTCCCTATAAAAACAAAGGTGTCGATGAATGCCAGTTCCAAATTGGATACAAAGGGCTTATCGAAATGGCGCGCCGGACCGGGCAAATCAGCAGTTTAATTGCTCACGGTGTCCATGAGAAAGACGAATTCGAATACGAGTATGGACTGAACGATAAATTGCGTCATGTGCCAGCAGATGGTGAGCGAGGAGCCATTGTCCGTTACTACGCATGCGCTAAATTCAAGGATGGCGGTTACTCGTTCCTTGTGATGAGCAAACGTGATATCGAGATTCATAGAGACAAATTCAGCAAAACAAAACAGTACGGACCATGGGTTGACCACTTTGATGAGATGGCGAAAAAGACAGTGTTGAAGGCGCTTATGAAGTATATGCCGATCAGTGTCGAGTTTCAGAGGGCGGTTGACCAGGACGAAACAACGAAGCATTATGACGGTTCTTCAGATGATATGTCAGAAATTATCGACGTTACAGACTACAGTCAGCAAGGGCAATCAGAGGTAACAGCGTAGGGGCTTCTCGCCCCTTCCCTGTCCGCTATAAACGTAAATTAAGAGGGATTGACCTATAAACCTATTGGAGGATGAAACATATGAAAGTATTTATCGAGGACGTGCTAAATGAGGAAGGGGAAGCAAAAGGGAAATTGTATCTTGAATCAGATTCGATGCAATTCATCATTCGAGAGTATAACGGTAAATTCAGCGATAAAGGCGTAGAGGGAAGCAAGAACCATGGCTACTTTACGAACATCAAATCTGCACTTACTCACCTTATCAAGATGAAGGTCATGCAATCAACTGCTCAGACGCTCACAGCGCTCCGTGAGGACATTAAAAGGATTGAATCAGACATAAACCTAGGTTTTGATTGGAGTGGTTTGCAGGTCTCTACAGAGCGCGAGAGTGTTGAAGAACTAGAAGAAGTAATTTAATTAGCCGAAGGCCTCCGATTCGACCGCACTACCTAGCGACAGCGGAGGCCGTAAAGGATCTTATAAACCTATTAGGAGATGAGATAGATGATTGAAGCGATAAAAGAAGCGTTGGAGAAGGCTACACCGGGGCCGTGGAAATCAGTTACTTACATGACAACAGAGGGCTGGGAGGTAAGGACGGTTGGAGGCGAACCTATAACAGGATATGGGAGTATCATGCAATCATCGCAAGACGCCCACCTAATCGCCAAATCTCCTGAGTGGATACGTTACCTCCTTGATGAACTGGAGAAGGCAGATAAAGAAATCGCTAAATACCACAAGCTGCACGATGACGGATATAACGAAATTCGTATCCTACAAGGCGATTACGAACGAGCTAAGTCTGCTGTATTCAAGTGGAGTGCGGAATGTGACAGGTTGCGCACCGAACACACCGCCATGAAGGAAGCGCTGGAAGGATACGCAATTATGGGATTGGATGGCGCTAAGCACGTCCTCTCCACTCTCTCAAAGCCTGATCAACACAAAATCATAGAGGAGGCTCCTAATGGAACAGTGGACTAATAACGCCTGCTTGGGCTACGTAATCAAAGGAATGCAAGGCAAGGGCAAGAGTGAAGAAGAGATACAAGAGATCGTCAGCGCGGTTCGTGGTCAGTTTGATTGGGTTTCCGTCGACGAAGCTGCTGAGATCTACAACAAATCGAGTTACTAGGAGGATATAGAGAATGAGTGAAATTAGAGACTTGAATAACTTAAGAACACAGTGGTTGGAGCATATTTTTATAGGCACAAGAGAGGAAGTTTTGTACATCATAGACCGCGCCTTAACTGCTGAAAAGGAACGCGACGATCTGCAGAAGCGCGTGGAGGAGTTGGTAGGCGAATCGGAAAAGTGGAAAGCTGAAGCTAAACGCCAATATACCCTCTTCAACGCCGAGTTGGACATAACGCGGAAATTGAGAGAATCACTAGAAGAAGCTGGTGTATTTGATCCAACTAGACATCGCTTCAAAATGGACGCTAACGGAAATCTAACACCAATCGAGGACACCCAATGAGCAAAATTAACGAAAACGGTAATATCCAGTACTACAAAGCACCACTTTGGCTCACCATACGCATCAATGTCAAAGCTCGCTTTCTTCGTTTTGTAGCGAATGCTGATGGAATGTGGTGGATTGTGAAGTGTTTCTGCCGCAAGCATCCGGTATATGAGATTGCAATAATTTTAGGTTGGTTGGCTGTTCTTATTACGTGGATGTTCTACGACTAAGGTTTTACTTCATCAGGAACAAACTCCAGCAGAGGGCGATTACTCGCCCTTCTCGGCAGCTACGTTATCACGAATCCATTCTTTCAAAGCTTTATTTATCTGCTGGCTGACGGAGCGATCATCTTCTTCAGCCAGTTTAACCATACACGCATGAACCTCTGGATCGAGCGTTATGGCGGTTCTCACTTTATTGAACTGTTTCATTTTCATCACCTTGTATCATATCTTATCACACCAAAAAAATTTTATGCACAAATATCAAATTGTATATACAAAAGTATGATAGTATATGATACAATCAAATCAAAGGAGGCGAACGATATGAAAGATACAGCGAGTGTCGTAATGCGAGTGGACAAAAATTTCCTTGAACGCATTGATCAGAAGTGCAAGAGAGACGGGTTCCTGACTCGCACCGAGTACATTCTATACCTGATTCGCAATGATGTAGCGGAAACTCGGGCGGTGTAGCGAATGGCTTGGATCGAGAGTCACCAAGGCTTATCAGCACACCCTAAGACAAAAAAGTTAATGCGACGTTTGAATATTCCCGGCCCTGTAATAGTTGGTCATCTTCATTATCTTTGGTGGTGGGCGCTCGACTTTGCTCAAGACGGAGAGATAACGCAATATGATCAGTTCGACATTGCGGACGCATGTGAGTGGAAAGGCGATGCAAACGATTTTTATGAAGCTCTTATCCATTCTGGATTTATTGACAAGCAGCATGATCGTTACTTTATTCATGATTGGTATGACTATGCCGGAAAGTTAATTGAAATACGCAAAAAAGATGCTGATAGAAAAAAGAAAGCAAGAGAAAAAGGTAAAGTGTCCAGCGGAAGTCCAGAAGATGTCCAGCGGACATCCGGTGGAAGTCTAGTGGATTCCGAGGGACGGCGTACGGAGTCCATACGTGACCTTGACCTTAACCTAGACCTAGACCTTATAAAAGAATCTACTACTCCTACTACTAACCCGTTTCGGCTTTTTGAATCGGAAGGATTCGGAACCATAAGTGCAACGATAAGAGAAAAACTAGGAGATATGATCGATTTCTATAGTGAACGTTGGGTAATCGAAGCAATGAAAAAAGCGTCAGTTGCGGGTATAAGAAGTATTCCTTACGTTGAAGGGATATTAAAAGGCTTTAAGTCAGAAGGCGTAGATGAGCCTTGGACAGTTGAAAAGAAAAGTGATCAGAAGCAACAAGGTAACGTCACCAATCTTCAACGAGGACGATCCTACAAGCCGAGCATACCTATAGTTGCAGACAAGCCATTTACACAATCCGTTTCACCTGATGAAATGGAAGAGCTTCTCAAACTGGCGAGGAAATTAGACGGAGAAGCATTGGAAGCTTAAAACCAAAATTAGAGGAGCGATTGATATGAACATGAAAAACGTAACTAAAACAGGATTAAACGATTTTATAAATGCAAAAGTAGGAAAAAACAAAAAGGAAGTCAATGTAGAGATTGAGACAATGATAAACAGCGCACTAGGTCAAGCCATTGATAATTATGTCAGCTGTGAAAAAGTAGAGAAAGCAGGACAAGTGCTAGCGGATGAAATGACAAATGCGATTTCAAAGTACAAAACAATCCTTACAGGTTGGAAATACACCGAAATTGTTCAAGATTGCAACCGATACGCAACAGTACTAGGACAAAGAGTGCGCGATGAAATCATAAAAATTGCTAATGAGAACATTCGAAATCCCCAAAAAGGATCATTTGACCTTGGAAACAAGGAGCTAAATGAAACTGTAATAATGCTCCAAAAACAAGTAGCACCGCTTTATAAAAAGCTAGTTGATTTAGAAAGATTGAAAATTGAACTGGAACGAGTAATTAAAAACGAACCTACTGGAGGTCGCGGATATAAAGCGTTAGTGGCATTAGGTGTTGATATGGAAGGTTTTGAAGCTACTTCTGACAACTTGCCTGCCATAGTAAAGCTATCAGTTGATGTGTGCATGTTAAATGGTAATTGCGAGAAAAAAGAAACTGCTTAATGCCGAATTTATACGCAGAGGGATGGAGGCTTTCGGTATGGAGGATCATCCAGGGCGTGAAGGACACAAAAAAGGGAGCGATGAGAATGAAGCCTGATATCACATCAAACGAAATCATCTATACGCCGATTCAAGAAAAGCCATATAAAGTTCATGTGATCGATGGAGCATTAAATCCACCCCACACACAAGGACATGTTTATTGCACTGGATGTGGAAAAGGACACCACTACAGATGGAACCAAGAAGGGCCTTGGGTAAAAGTGAAATGCCCAATTTGCTTGACGGTGTCAGCGTGGTTCGAGGAATACGACGAGGATTAAAGGGCCGAAGGCCATCATATCGACAGAATAATCCCAGCAACGCGGGGGCCGTACAGGGTCTTATAGGGTTGTATAGGATTTCAATAGTCAGAAGATTGGGACAAAGGAGAGATACTGAATGACATTCGATTTTTGCCAATGTGAAGATTGCGGCCAACATTTTGCAGTAGCTGCCGGAGAATACGAAGAGCCAACCTGTCAATGCGGTTGTTCGAACACTAAATACATCGGCACAAAGACGATAGAAATCGGAGGGATTAACCTTGCCGCGTACAAACCCAAAATACAGGCCATTGCAGAAGGACACATTCCGTACGATTGACGAAAAGGTAGCAGCAAAAATATCAAAGCAGTACGAAGGTGAATGCCTTGGTTATTACAAGACCGCATGGACCGTATACGTTGCAATTGTCAGGATCGGCGAGCGTTATGAATTCTGTTGGATGGACGAGTGTTACATAACACCAACCGGTTACAACAGTTGGGGCGCTCAAAAGGTTGATTATTACCGAAAGGATGGAAATGGGTGGGACAACTATTTTGAACACTCATGGTCATGGATCGGTCAAGATGCGATTGACGAGTACTTTGATTGGGTAGCCGCGCAGGAGGAGATTATTTATGCGGAAGAACACAAGCCAGTTGCTGAACCGATCAAGATACAACCAAAGCTGAAGGATGTAAAAACTAAGACGAAGCCGCAAACAGTTGACGATAGACAGATGGATTTATTTGAATTCGTTGTTTAGGAGGCATTTTGAGTGAATGCATTGAGTTTATTTAGCGGCATCGGCGGTATTGATTTAGCAGCTGAGTGGGCCGACATAAAAACGGTGGCATTCTGCGAGAGAGAACCATTTCCGCAAAAGGTACTTAAAAAGCATTGGCCGGACATTCCCATATATGACGATGTATGCACGTTAACGAAAGAGAGGTTAGATGCAGATGGCGTTGGAGCAATTGACATTATTTTCAGCGGAGACCCTTGCCAACCTTACAGTACTGCCGGGGACAGAAAAGGCGAAGAAGATGACCGTTTTCTCTGGCCGGAGGTTAACCGCCTCTTGGAGACCGTTAGACCCAACTGGATTGTGCGTGAGAATGTTACTGGAAACATCACACTGGGCCTCGATGGAACGCTTGCTGACTTGGAAAACAACGGATACACCTGGCGGACGTTTGTTATACCAGCTTGCGCCGTTGGAGCCAAACACAGACGAAACAGAGTATTCGTTGTGGCCCACCTTAACGGCTTCAGAGTGGAAAGGAGTGCCACGGAACAGATTTTTCGGGAGTTCAACATACAGATCGGACAAATTAGCGAGCCGTTTTCGGAAGCAGAAAGAAGATATGACACATTTGAATCCCGATTATGCAGAACTCTTCATGGGATTCCCAACGGGGTGGACAGAATTAAAGCACTCGGAAACGCCGTAAACCCGTATCAAATTTTCCCCATCCTAGCAGCCATAAAACAAATAGACGACATGATAAGGAGTTGTACCCCATGAGAGATATAAAACACCACAAACTAAACGCACTACCCCTCACAAAGAGTAGGAAGCCGGCAACACCAGCAGTAGAGAAAGCAAGTAGCAAGAAGTCGATGAGGAGATATTTTGTTAATGGAGGCGGTGATGATTGTGCATAGGAAGACTAAGTTTAGAGCTTGGCATCGAGAAAGAAATGTTATGTTGCGTGACGGAGATATATTTTTAGAGGATCATCATCCAAGTTGGTGGATCGGTAGAATTGTAGAGCCATGCACGATAACAAGTCATGGATTGTTGTACTGGATACTGGAAACAAAATTACCGGACGCGACAGACGGACATTATGACCATATGACTTTGTACAATCGTCACATGGAGATCATGCAATACACTGGCTTGAAAGACCGCAACGGAGTGGAGATATACGAGGGGGATGTTGTGCAAATCGTCGATATCGGAATCGACAATGTAAACGATATTGATTACTTCGAACAGTGGCTGATAAACGAAAAAGTCATATCGCACACGATTAACGAAGATGGCTATATCAGTTATCAGTATGCCAAATGTATCGACACGGTTGTACTGGATAGAATCCCATGCTACTGGCTACAGAATGAATCCTTCGGATATGAAGGGGAGGACTTAGTAAGCCCAAGCGACTGCGAAGTCATTGGCAACATATACGAACACCCTCACCTTTTACCCAAGGAGGAAGAACCAACATGAGCAAATACGGAGCAAGGAAGACGATCATCGACAACATCAAATTTGACTCTCAAGCTGAAGCCCTTTATTACAACCGTCTGAAGCTGCTCAAGAAAGGCAAGAAGATCAAAGAGTTCGAGTGCCAGCCAGTGTTTGTGCTGCTGCCGCCGTTCCAAAAGGGCAAAAAGAAGTACAGCGGCATCAAGTATATTGCCGACTTCCGAATTGAACATTTGGACGGATCGATTGAGATAGTGGATGTGAAGGGATTTAAAACGGACGGATACCGGCTGAAGAAGCAACTATTCGAGAGCCTATATCCCGATCTCACGATAACGGAGGTTAGTGCATGAGAGTGATAGTGACATTAGAAGATCCAGCTTTTCAAGGGAAAATGGTTAAAGTATACGACTATCCAGGTTTGAAAAGAAGAATTGCTGTATGCAACACAATAAACAGGCTGCGAGATGATCACAGTTTAAGAATGCTTTCTGTAACAGGAATTCGCACACAAAGAAATTAAAGGAGTGGAGCACATGAGTTACGACCTTCATAATCGGGACAGAGTTAAAACGAGAAAAGAACATAAGTGCGAGGGTTGCTTTGAAGTGATCCCAAAAGGAACTGAAACGAATCACTGCAAAGGTAAATATCAAGGCGATTGGTACAACTACCACATGTGCGACCCATGCATCGAGTACATGGATAACAAAGAAGGTTGGGATGATGGTTTTATTCCAGGCGAAGTAGGCGACTTGAGGAATGAGCATGAAAAGGAGTTGATTGCATGAGCAAAAACGACCTCATAACCGAAAGGGACACCTTACAAAGCAAACTGGACTGGCTCGGGGTGCGTTCAACAGGCTCTGAAAGGATCGAAAAGCGCATCCGAGAGATTGATAGAGAGATGGGACAGTCACACACGTTGTATAAGCCACCTGAGAGAGTCGTAGAGCGATTTTAATAGACTTGATGAATAAATACTTGGTAGAAAATCAGAAGCGCTGAGAGAGGCGTGTGGAAGGGGGATGGTATGAATGAAATATAAGGTTATAAAAGATATTCCAGACGGATGGGAAACAAAAGCAACAGTAGGAGATATTTTAACGGTTGGAAGATGGGAAGGCGATCCAACACTCATGAAAGGTAAAAAGGCAGTGTGTGATGTTGATAGCCCGTATGCCTTGGAACATTGCGAAAAGATAACCGAATAGGAGGCATAACCAATGGCTAAATACGGCGAAAGGTTACGACTAAGACGCAAAGCTCGCGGACTCTCGCAGAATCAACTAGCTGAACTAGTAGGCTGTACAGGAAGATCCATAAGCAACTATGAGCGGCATGGTGAAGCGCCGGAGTCGTATATTGGGAATCGGATCGGTGAGGTATTGGGGGAGTTTTGAGAATGAATGGATTGTTTGATCGTCTGACAGCGGAAGTGGACAACATTAGAAATCAAGTGTTTCCAAAACTCGAAAACCAAGCCGAAAATGCTAAAGATCGGGGAGATGTTGAAAATTTAAAGGAGTCTATTCGGGAGCAGAAAATGTACAATGATCGTTTATCTGAAATTGTCTTATTGCTTGAAAAGATGACTAATGATCTTTAGTGAATAAATTTGACCATTAGAAAGGGTTGACTAGAATGGGTAACTTAGAAAGTTATATTAAAGCAAGAGAGAACGGTTTAACAATGGAAGAAATTCAAAAGAAGGAATTTTTGAGTGAAGCAACGGTGTATTGCTGGGAAATCGGCTATCAATGTTATCTGAAGCGCATGCCTCTGGATAAAGCTCTAGCTTTAGTAATTGAGTGAATAGAGGTGTTCGTATGAAATGGGTTATGATTAGCAGCTTGCCTTATACGCATGAATTTGAGTTGGAAGGCGACGATAGAGTTGTGCTCAAATTGTCCTGCCGTGAATCGGAGATTATGCACAAGATGAGATTAACTTTCGGTCGTGATGTAGAAGTTGAATTGTTCGATGATGAATCATAATGAATACGATTTTTCATAAGGCGGTGTACATGGTGCCAGAAACAAAAGTTCCTGATCACATCCGTGAAGCTATACGGATTAAAGGTAAACATAACAAAATCGTATATGACGCAGATGAAATAATACGTAATTGGTTGGATTCAATAGGTCAAGGTGATAACGACAGCTTTTTAGATGTTTTAATTGATTTTACCGAGCAATCGGAAGATGAATCAGAATGGTGTATCAAAGCATTTGAAGACATGCTGTGATACAACATATTGAATACGGAAGATCATGAGGAGGAATATGCTATGAAATTTGAATATTACGATTTTTTTATCAGTATCGTTTACGGTTATCTTGGGCAATTCACAGAAGAAGGTGACGAAGATGCTCTTGCATACGAAGTCCAATTTGAAGTTGATGAAGATGACGGATCATTTCAATTTAATCAATTAATCACAAAGCCTGATCATTTTAATGAATCGGATTTAACAGATGACATGAAGCGTCAGTTAGAGGCTTTAGTGAATGAGCGTCATAACCTGTTGGAGGATATCGAAATGTGTGATCATTGCCGCAGACAAGCCGAGTATTGTATTTGTCCATAAGGTGTAAGAATAAATCCGAATGTCGAGATGTATCGGAGGCGAAAAAGTTGAGGGATCCGCCTGACCATGACATGGATTTTTGTGACACGGTTGATGACTTAAAGTAATTGTTAATGATCGCTGTAAAGCCTTGTGGTTACTGGATTTATCGATGGTTTTCATGCTATAATAAGTATAGATTATTATGACAAACGGAGGGTTAAAATGAATCAATTAGAACAGGATATCCAAGCACAGGAAGACGTAGTAAGTCAACTTGATCCAAGGACGGCGAAACATGAGGAAGAGCAAGCGAAACTGGATGCGCTCCGTGCGGAATTGGCTGCACAGACAGCGCAAAGTGAGTTATTCGGCGAATTCGAAAATATCACTATCGAGGGAATGACGTTTACGCTTCGCGAATTGTGTTTGGGAGAAACGCAGTATCAAATGATTTCGACATGGCTGCAATTGCGTGAAGGCGATCGGGCCCAGAAGCAGGCGACCATTGATGCGAGTTACAAATCACAAATTGATTCGCTTGAAGATCAAATAACGGAGCTCGAGCAATACCGCAAACGCGCGCTTGAATTAACGGATAAACTGGCCGATATGGAATTACGCCGCGATGCAGCCGCAAGAGAGTTGGAAAACGCGAAAGAGGAAATTGCCCGTTTAACAGCGGATAACGTCTCGATGCGTACAGAACTAGAATCTCAAAACAAACCAACAGCGACAAATCTTAACACGAACCTGGCGGAGATTGCGAAACAACTGCATGCTGCTAAGCCGGCCATTTATAACAAGCAATGGGAAGACGACCTACGGAAGCTGAATTACCGCGCTAACCTCGTTGAGACAGGCGACGAAATTATCATTCCAAGGTTGGAGATTGGCAAATACCGCGAGTTAAGCGAAGAGGATGCTGCGCGATTTCGCCAAGAGTTTGAAGCTCAAAAAGCTGCCGAAGCTGCTGCAGCCGCTATACAGGATTTGGCATTGGTCGCTCCCCCATTAGTGACTCCCAGTGAGGGTGAAGGGGCAACCGGTGGATTGGTTGAATACGGAGCTCTACACGAAGGCGATGCGCCGGTTACTCGGGCAGAATTCGAAGAGCTTAAGCAAGAAGTAGCGCAGCTAAAACAGTCGCAAAGGAGTGTAGCATAATGGCAAAGTATCGGAAGAAGCCAATAGTCGTGGAGGCAGAAATATTCATTGGTGGCCAAGGTATGGAAGATGGGTTCTCAGTGTATGAGACTGAATATCCAGACGAAGGACATACGTATGAAATGTCTTCTGACATTGATACAACACGTCAAACAATTCTTTCACCGGCAATAAAAACAATCAGCGGATGGGCAGACGTGCAAGATGGGGACTATCTCATTAAGGAACAGGATGGAGAAAATCGTTACCCGTGCAAACGCCACATATTCGAAGCCACATATGATTTAGCTGAGTAATTTAATCACACAAGGGCGCTCCAATCGGGGCGCTCTAAACAAAGGAGAATGGATATGAACTTTGGAGCAGCGGTAGAGGAATTGAAAGTTGGGAAAAAGGTTGGTCGTGCAGGTTGGAATGGCAAGGGGATGTTTATCGTACTAATGCCTGAACTAAAGCTTCCGCCATTTAGCACACAAGAACCTGGAGCAAAAGTAAACGATCGCACAGCGAAACACATTGGCGAGGATACACCGTTAGATAGTCAACCGTATTTCGCAATGTTCACCGCGCAAGGTAAATGGCAACCAGGTTGGAATGCAAGCACTCCGGATGTTCTGGCAGAGGATTGGCAAGTAGTTTAACAACAAAACTAAATAGGGGGGATCCGGCATGAGTAACTTCGATTGGGATAGAACGTACAACGATCTGTGCAATGAAATTGAAATACTCGAAATAAGAAGGCACGGATTAGAAGGCGAACTGCGGATCATTCAAAGGCGTATGTTCGCAAATGGCCCGAGAACGAAGCTTGTTGCCAGTTACAGCGGAATGCCAGGAGGAAACTCTGACGATACACCGTTAAACCTTATATGGCCTATGGTACAAACCGTTCAAGCCTCAATGGATGATGTTATGGACATTCTAAGCCTCAAGCGTGAAGCAAAGAGACGCATGGAGGAACGGATGAGCAAGTTCGATACACTGGAGTACAGAGTTGCTTATATGCGTGATGTGGAGCGTAAGACAATCGCGGCAATAGCTACTGAACTGAAGTACTCATACGATTGGATAGCGAGGATCAGCAGCCGATTGAAAAGAGTAAAAGAAACGGCGAAGATAGGATAAACTGTACAAGAACGTACAATCCGGCGTAGACAATTTGTGTTACTCTACTTATAGGTCATTCATGCCGGATGAACTAAATGCAAGTGGGATATGGTGAGTGCGCTATATCTCATTTGCATTATTACAGTGAATCGTGCCCCTTGCACTTCACATATAACAGAACAATCCAGCGCGACAGAGGAGCCGAAAGGCTTCTTTTTCGTTTAAACAGACAAAAACCGCCTTTATTGGCGGCTGTCGCGGTAACGCTCTATTTGTTCTTTAGTCCATATAGGCCCACTAGCCAGTGTTTGGATCGGTAAAGGGAATTTGCCGCGGCTGAGATAAGTATTGATCATCGTACGATTTTTAGGATAATCCCAGCCAAGTATTTCGCATGCTTCCTTATGACCGACCAGTGGGGGGATTAGTTTCCCGACAACAAACCTTGGTTTCTGAGGTATTCTTCAACTTCGTTAATATCTGCAGATTCTGTCAAGCGGAATTCGTCGCCGTTTTCTTCTACTTGGTCAGCGTAGATGATTCCATTGTGCTCGCTGATTACAATGCCGGATTGAACTAGTTCTTGCAATTGGTTGATGTTTGTCATGTGAATGATCTCCTTTTCCTCATCCGCTATTGCGGCTTGTTGGTGTATCGTGTCTCTTGCTGTTGGATACATCATAACATGACTGTTGAACAAACGTCAACAACTATTTTAGTTTCGTTATAGGGAGATGAAACAATGAAAGCGACCATTAACGGTATAGAGGTTGAAGGAACGCCGAGCGAGTTGGTGGATTACATGAAGCGAATGGACGATCTGAGGAGAGAGGGAGTGCATATCAAACCCCCACTCGGTAAAACGCCAGACTGGCTAACGTTGCAACGATCCCCGTATACGACTACAGGAATTGATAAAGGAACGTATCCAACTGGAGCGAACAGCAAGTGCCACGCATCAATGAATGGCGGCTGTTACTGTACAGGAGTATGTCAGACCTAGATGCTATTAGTATTTATGCGGTATGTAACTTAATCTTATGGCGCATTGCGATATGGGCATATTTTGGAAGAGAGGATGATGATTGATGGCATTGAGTGACGAGAAGCGTGAAGAGATCAAAGCGCTCCTTGCTACCGGACTAAGTAAGAACGATATAGCAAAGAGATGCAAAGTATCGTGGGCAACCGTGGACACCCTCTCAAAACAAGAGCCTGATAAAATTGAGAGTTTGCGAGAACATAAAAGAGCCGAGTTTATTGACCGGCTATGGAATAGCATGGATAAGGCATTGGGCTTGGCTGATAAACGGATTCAACTGGCATTGGAAGCATCGGACAAGCTCGATGAGTTGTCAGACTCGATTGGCGACAGTGATTTAGATCCAAAAAGAGCGCATGAATTACAGAATGCAATTACTAACCTCTCGACCATTCCATTGGGCCAGATATCCACTTACATTGGCACGATATATGATAAACACGCGCTGATGACTGGAGGTAAAACAGCAGATGTAGGACTGAGCTTTGAAGATCAGTTAAGAGAGTTGATTAAATGAGCGCTTTAAAAGAATTGGTTAGTGACTACAAGCTTTACTTTCGCAGCTGCTTGAAGATCAGAAACAAGGAAGCCCAGATAACGCCATTTGAAACGAATGATGCTCAAGGAAGACTCATTAAGATTATCGAGGACTGGAAAGAATCTGAGCCGGACGAAACGAAGCGACCAACGTTATATATCATTATCCTAAAAGCGCGTCAGCTTGGCTTCTCAACAGCCACTGAGGGCGTTTTTTTTCATGACCTTAACTTTAGTTTCAACAAAGTGGCAATGATCGTATCGTTTGATGAAGATTCGGCGGTAACGATCAACGACATGGCTGATAGATTCTACAAGTACATGCCGCAGGCGATCAAGCCGAAGCGTAGGCCGAGCAGGGGTAAAGGTATACTCTTCGAAAATCCTCGGTTTGACGACAGCAAGCCGATCAGCAAAGAAAACGATCCTGGATTGCAAAATAAGTTTTTGGTGGAGACGGCAAAGAACCTAAACGCCGGATCTTCGTACACCATCAACTATCTGCATATCTCGGAGCTTGCCAAGTGGGATAAGCCAGAAGAGACCATGACCTCAATCATGCAATCGGTGCCTGACTTTGGCGCTATCGTTATTGTTGAATCTACAGCTAAGGGCATGAACTACTTTCAAGAGCTTTGGGATAATGCCGAACAAGGCAAGAACAACTTTGTACCACTGTTCGTTGCTTGGTATGAGAATCCGCGATACAGAGCGCCGTATAGAGGCTTTGAGCTGACGCCATACGAACGAGAAATCAAAGAGATTTACAATCTCGATAACGATCAACTTCAATGGCGTAGAAACACGATCAAGGATAAGTTGAACGGCGACGAGAACCTATTCAAACAGGAGTACCCTTGTTGTGCTGAAGAAGCTTTCCTAACGACTGGCACGCCAGTGTTCAACAACGAAATTGTTATCAAGCGCATCCGGCAACTCGAAGCCAATCCAGTTGGTGAGAAAGGGAGTCTTGTTTACGATGGCGAGGACGCTGTTAAATTCGTTCCTGATGATCGTGGATGGATCACTGTATTTAAGCATCCGGAGAAGGATAGGCCTTACATTAGCGGCAATGACGTAGCACAGGGCGTCGAAGGTGGAGACTATGACGCAGCGCCGATGCTGGACAACATCACATTGGAGCAAGTGGCGGTCTTACATGGTCACATGAACGTGGACTTATACGCTGAAGAGCTGGTTAAATTCGGTAAGTATTACAACAATGCTTTGTTAGGGCCGGAAGTTAACTTTAACCCCGGCATTGTGACGAACCTGGAACGACTAAACTACCCGAAAATGTACATGAGGCAAGATATGCACACCATCGGCAAAGATATCAAAATGATATTCGGATGGCTGACTGGCATGACGAACCGTAACGCCATTATCTCTGAATTAGTGGAGTACGTGAGGGAGCACATACACCTTATTCACCATGTTCAGACACTGAGGGAAATGCTAACGTTCGTGAAGAACAAGCAGGGAAGGCCGGAAGCGTTGGCAGGCAAGCACGATGACCTTGTTATGGCGTATGCGATTACGCTTGCGATAAGAGGACAGCAAACAACGCGATTACCGAAGTCGCAGCCAAGCCTAAAGGATTTACCACCGGACTTGCAAGAAGATTATCGCAAGGCATCGCCGGATATGAAACAATACATGCTTAACAAGTGGGGAATAAAGGCGGGATGATTGCATGGGACTCATAAAGGATGTGATGAAACGAGTGAAACGTAGCTACAAGCAAGCAATGAAGTCAGATAAACTCTCTAAATGGCAGAACCGGTTAGAAGCTGCCAAGAGTGGTCAGAAACTATCGGAGATGGATAAGCGCGAATACCTGTACTTAGGTGATCGGACGGTAGATAAGAACGTTAACGCCACGACAACGTCGTCCAAGAAAGCGAACAACATCTACAATATCATTTACGAGTTCACCGAGTCACAGATTAACAATCAGATCCCGATGCCTACAGTGAAAAGCAAGCGTGAAGGCTTTGAACAAGATGCGCAAATGATATCTGATTCCATTGCCAGCGATTTGAAAGAGTCGGATATTGAATCTATTAATGATCGTAACGAGCGTATAACGCCGATACAGGGCTTTTCGCTAATTGAGGTAGCTTGGAACCCAAATTTCAAACACCACCTTTACAGGGGCGAAATAGAGCTTATCGGACGGCATCCGAAACAACTGGTTACACAACCAAAAGTATATAACTTGCAGAAGATGGACTATTTTTTCATTCTGTCTGATGTGACACAAGACTATGTTAAGCGACGGTACAAAAAGGATATGACAGGCGAGGAAGAACAGTATCCCGAAAATACACGCTTGTACGATACGGATCAAGCTGCTTCAGGCGCTGTGACGCAAAGGTCACAAGGTGCAGAGGAAGAAGAGCCACTTACGGAGATCGTTTGCTGGTACAAGGATGAAGATGGTGACATAGGAAAGTATGTGTTTATAAATGACACTGAGCTTGAGGATTTACCTAAGTTCTTCTATCGTCGCCTTAATGGTCAAATTCTGAAAGAAGAAACACTGGATAGAGATATTGTGAGAAGAGATGGAACCGTAATTGCTCGAATGGGCGAAAAGGTTCCTTTTTTCATTCCCCAAAGATACCCGGTGAGCGTGAGAATCAATGTGCCGCGAAACTTTGCGTTTGGGGGACAATCTGACCTGGATGTCATTCGTGACCAGCAGGATTCAATTAAACGTGTCGTGCACAAGATGGAGGAAAAGTTGGTAAAGGGTGGCACAATCATCAAAGCCCTTGATACGCACAACACTTTCGACATAAACGACACGATCTACCAGATTGTAAGAGGAACGGCGCCGGAACTGGCTATGATCGAGACGCTAGACCTTACGGCAGACATAAGCAAAGACATCCAGTTCGTTCAGGAACAGTACAGAGTCGCTCAATCCATGCTAGGCATAACGAATAGTTACCAAGGCAAGGAAGACCCTACAGCGCAGTCAGGCAAGGCCAAGCAGATACAGGTACAGCAAGCGAGTGGGCGCATGCAGTCTAAGCAGTTCAATAAAGCGATCCATTTCAAAGAATTATTCGAGATCATCTTCGAATTCAAAGTCGCATTTTATGACGAGATTCGCCCATATCTGGCAACAGACGAGTCGGGCGGTGATTTGTTCGGAGAGTTTGACAAGTATCTGTTGTTACAGCGAGACCGCAGAGGCAACCTGTATTGGAATATGGACTTCCTTTTTGGGACTGACGGGGCCTACGGGCTGCCGAAAGACCCGATGTTCCTTTATGAACAAACGATGGCATTGTTCGGCGCCCAAGCAATGGACTTACAGCAATTATGGACTGTGCTTGAAAGCTTGCAATTCCCTAATGCGAGCAAGATTAAAGAGCAGTGGGATAAAAAGATGGATCAGCAGCAACAAATGCAGCAGATGGAACAAATCATCCAGCAATTGCAACAGCAGTTAGAACAGGCTGGTGGCGAGAATCAACAACTGCAAGGCGCGCTTGAACAAACGAGCCAAGCCAATATGCAAGCTGAAGCGGATGCCGCTAACGCTGCTAACGAATCTCAGCGCATGCAGTTTGAACAGCAACAAGCGGTGGAAGACAAGGCTGCGCAAAGGGAACTGGAAGCCGCAAAGCTGATGATTGAACAACAGAAGGTGCATGCTATAGCGAATCGAGGTACAGGGAATGGCTAATATTGTGAAGTTCAAAACGCCTCAAGACAATGTTGTCGAAGCATTGGAGAAGCTGTTGGAATATGCAAGGAACGGCGAGATAAAGGGGTTCATTTTTGCTGCCAAATGCCCTGATGGAAATATCGCAACATCATGGAGTGAGGTAGATGTTGGAACGCGAGCAGAGCTTAACGCACATTTGCATATAGATACAATATATGACGTTATGGCGGCCAATATGGATCGTCTAGTCGAATACGTATAACAGGCCATTCCTAGTCGTAGGGTGGCCTTTTCTCTTGCCATTTTGGGCATATCTCAACGAAAGGTGGTGATTGACATGAGTAAAGGTGGCGGCGGTGGCTACAAGGTTCCAAACTCTTCGAGTGGAACAGTAAAATCACCAAACAGCATCATCAAGAATCAAAAATCGCCTAAGAAAACAACGGGCGGCGATCTACGCAGCAAGTAAAAAATTCGCGGGGCAGACCGTAGCAACAACTGCAAAGGAGAATGTAATGATGCAAAACATAAGCAGCAAAATGGAAAAGGTCGCTGAATTTCCGCTGAAACTCAACCTTCAACTATTCGGGGAGGATGACGGGACGCCAAGCTTGGAAGATTCGCCAGAATTTGAAGCGGATGCGCGAGAGTTTAACGCAAAAATGGATAAGTACACAAGCTCTCGCACCGGTGAGGATACCAACGATACAACTAACGCTGATACAGCAGATGCGGACAAAGCCGAAAAACCGGAGGTCGTCGAACCGGAGAAGCAGAAGCAGGACTCAGAGACAAATAAAGCATTTCAAGAGATGCGGAAGCAGCTTGAAGCTGAGAAAGCTAGAGCCGCAGAAATTGAAGCGAAGGCGAAGAAAGCTGACGAGCTTATAGCGCAGCAATACGGCGACAGAGGTATATTCACTGTCGAGCAATACGAAGCAGCGCTACAGAAGGAGCGCGAGGAAGAAAACGCGAGACGCTATGAGGAGTCGGGCCTTACTGCTGAAGAAATCGAAGCGATCCGCAATTACAAAGCTACCCAACAGCAAGTACAGCAGTTCACACAAGAACGCACGCAAGCGCAGGCTGTTGACCAGTGGAACCAATTGTATACGGCGTATCCCGAGCTAGTAGAAAGTTCGAAGGCAGCTGATGCGGGCGCAAGTCCTGATTGGTACACTCCTGAAATGCAAGCCGAGATTGCTAGAGGAGCATCACCACTTGCCGCATACCGTAACGCCCACTTTGAAACGATCCTAAATGGACATTTACAAAATGCGCAAGCCGTTGCTAAGCAAGAAGCGCTCGACAAGCTGAATAGTAAGGAACATTTGGCTCCTAACGCTACAACAGGCGGCGAGGTAGACCATGTTGAGATTGATGAACAAACCATGCGCATGTACCGCGCCTTGAATAAAGGCAAAACAGACGCACAAATACGAGCTTGGCATAAAAAACACGCAAATTAGGAGGGTTTTACATGGCAAACGCACCGGGCTTTCGCCCAATTATGCGCCCAGGTATGGGAGAATTACCATTCGAATACTTACAAATGACTGACGGTGAAGCCTCTGCTCTAGGCGAATCCCTTGTTCAAACAAGCGGAAAGCTGACAAAAGGCGGGGCAACGGCTACACCTCAGTTTATTGCAGCTAAGACAGCTGCAGCAGCTACGCCGGGAGCTATTATTCCTGTATGGCGCGTGGATGAGCTTCAGGAGTGGACCACTCAATCAACGGCTACCGTAGCCGTAACGCTAGAAGGGGCTAAAGTAACGATTCACACTGACGGCCTACTGGTTACAGCAACAACAGCAAGTGGAGTATTTGAAATTTCAGAAACGGACGGGGCGACAACGACTTCTAACGTACGCGGGCGGTTTAGAAGGTGATAATTAATTGACCTTTTCCATAGCCGCAATGCTAAATTTATGGTATAATTTAGTAGGGGTGATGCTATGGAATCTCAATGGAAATCTAGCCGGGCAATCAAGGTTTCAGACGAACAGTTTAAGAGTGACTTGGAGCAATACGGCACTCTTAAACTTGCTGAAATCTATGGGGTATCAAAGAACACGGTTGCTGACATGAGGAAAAGGTTAGGCATTCCGTCAAAGCACAAAAAAAACACGCCGTTTATAATCAAGGACGATATGGCGGTATTCACGACAACTAAGGGAATTGTGTTTATTGTTGATGCCGATGATGCGGAAAGAATAAAAAACTTTTCATGGTATATCTCACATCAAGGATATGTCATTTGTGACACTCCGAAACGAGCGACTTTGTTGCACAGGGTTATCATGGGTGCTGAAAAGGGATATGTAGTAGACCACATAAACCATGAGATACTTGATAATCGAAAGTGTAATTTAAGAGTCGTTACGCAGACGGAGAATGGCATGAATCGCAGACTTGAAAAGAGGAACAAGTCATCGGTCAAGGGTGTTACGTGGTACAAAGCCAACGAAAAATGGCATGCATATATTTCAGTTAAAAAGAAGAGGATACACATTGGTTATTTCGACACTTTGGAAGAAGCCAAAGATGCAAGGTTAAAAGCTGAAGAGAAGTACTTCGGGGAATACGCCTACAACCAATAATTCAATAACCACATCAAACAGGGTGCTGATGCACACCTGTTTTTTTGTTACCTAAAAGGAGGAAAGACGCATGATTTTTAGTAAAGCTAGTGGTTTAAACGAGAGTGTCTTTGGAAAGAGCCAGGAACCAATCCGCATGATGCTTACCGATCAGAAGGAAGCATTCGAAGCGGAATCGGTTATCGATAAAATTTTCTGCATGGACGAAACGAGCAATTTTGCTGAGAAATACACCTATGAAACCTCTCTTGGTGACTTCGAGGCGGTTGGCGAGCAAGGCGCTTACCCTGAATCCTCATTCCAAGAAGGTCATTCAGTAGTTGTAGAGCCAGACGAGTGGAAATTGCAGTTCAGCGTCACTCAAACGATGGTCGAAGATGCGAAAATGGGCAAAGTGAAGCAGAAAGCATATGGATTTATGAAGTCGTACCACCGCGGCCGTGAAAAATTCGGACTTGGAATCCTAAACGCCGGGACTGCTACAACGATGGTGTTCGGTAACAATAACAAAGTGTTCGATATCAAAGGCGCTGACAATCTTGCATTGTTTGCAACCAATCACCCTTCCAAAACAGGCGGTTACGGTACGCAATCCAACTATATCGCTAACCCGTTTTCTTATGACGCGCTTTGCCTGGCAGAGGAAGCAATGCAATACATTCGTGACGATGACGGCAACATCATGGATATCTCACCTGACACCATCATTATTCCGTCAAAATCTCGCATTAAGAAACTTGTATTTGATGCTATTGGAGCTGAAGAAGGCGCACCGAACACGGCGAACAACTCTTTCAATTTCCAATATGGCCGCTGGAACGTCATTATGTCCCCTTATCTCAACAACGCGGCTGGAATTACTGCCGGCACTGACACCTGGTACCTCGCTGATGCGAAATGGATGGAAATGTACGAGGGTCTTGTGTTCTTGGATCGCATCCCCCTTAACGTACGTTCATACGTTGATGAAAAAACGGATGCAAACATCATCAAGGGCCGCAGCCGCTGGATTGCCAAACCAAACCGTTGGAATGGTATCTTGAAAGCTGACCCGGGACTATCAGGAACGTTGCTATCATAGTATCAAGGCACTCGAAAGGGTGCCTATTTTATTTTAGGCGGTGAAAAAAATGCCAAAACCAACCGTGTCGGGATACACGAATATGAACTTAGATGGATTAGCAACGCTTCAAACAGGCGTATTGACCGCTCAGACGCTTGCGGGTGGAGATGTGACCTTAACACCTGCCCAAATGGTTAGCGGTCGTATTGAGGTAACAACGGGCCATGCGAGCAATGCTTTTGTCATTCCTGTAACTGATTACGCAGGGAAAGTCATTGTGCTGGCCAACAACCACGCAACACTAGCTGCAAACATTAAAGTGGCTGGCGGCACGGCCGTGCCAGTGGCTGCGACAAAAACGGCCATCCTGCAAGTAAATGGCGCAGGGACTGAAATTTTGAGAGTGACGGCTGATGCGTAGGGAGCGAAATGCTCCCTTTTTTTATTTATAAGGAGGGTTACTATGCTTCCACCTATCGAATTACTTGAGCAACAGGTTAGTCGTATTGATCAACAATTGATGATGTACCTGATTATCGAACAAAGAGAAACGAATCGCCTTCTGCGAGAGCTGAAGGAACCGACAAAGCATGCAGATGAAGAAATAAAGCGGCCTGAGTTGATGAAACGAATGGCGGCTCTCTCTAACAAGCCGCAGGGATGGAATAAATGGAGCAATGAACAGATCGTTGAGCATTTGAAAGGAGTGTCGTAATGGGTGGGAGAGTAGTCGTTGAGCCATATACAAGAGCTGCAGCAGTAACACCTAACAATTCAACAATTATTGCAGCCACGCGCGGATTAATGGCAGCAGCAACGGGGGATATTTCAGTTGTTTTCCCTGATAGCAGCACGGCAACATTCGTAAGCGTTGTAGCTGGTCATGTATACCCAATATCAGTCATTAAAGTAATGGCGACAGGCACGACAGCAACCGGCATTGTCGCGCTGTACTGAGGTGTATCATGGCTAAAACATTAGAGGAAATCCGCTTTATTGTGGAAAGAGACATCCAAGATTATCTTGATGTGTCGAGCGTGGTGGATTGGTCGAATGCTGCCCAAAATGAGTTCATGCTGCGGATATTCATACCAGGCACGACGACACTCGCAATTGATACGACGACAGTAGTTTATACAGGGCTTCCGATTAACATCAGGGAGTTTCGTAGATTCAGACTGCAAAGCGATCTAAATCAAAGCATCAACCGTCCGTTCTATCCTGTCTATGAATATTACAACGGTGAGTTTGAGGTGCCAGTGCCCTTCAGCACAAATGATACCTTGCTCATTGATTATTACGCTTATCTAAAATTGTTTGATGATATAACGGACACGATTGACTTGGAAGATCGTTATTATCCGTTGTACGCATACTATTTGAAGAAAATGTATTATACACTGCCGACGACGATTGCCAAGCTCGGCATGGAATTCGCATTGATGAAATCAGGGGAAACTCAAGCGTCCTATGATATCGCACGTAAACAGGTGACAGATGCCTATGTTAAAGTGATCGGAATACAAAAACCTCGGGAAAGTGGGTGGTAATCCATGATAACCGCAGATGATCTCATCCCCACAATCAAAAAGCTTGCCGCCTCCTTCCTTGAGGAAATCGGAGGATCGGACAGCGCGCAGAACACATTCATTTTCATCTATCTCAATCAAGCGCTGCGGAAACTCGCAAAAATCGCTTATGTGATGAAGATCAGCGATGCGCTCACGATCAGCGCAGACGGATTCGTAACCTTCCAAACCAGCTCGCAGCCTATCACGAACTTGTATGCACCGCTGCGGATCATTGACCCTACAGGCCGAGAGTGTGCCAAACGTACCTCATTCGTCGATACAAAGGCCGGATGGTGGCGCGAGGCTTCTAACACGCAGCTTCACGTAAAAGGGCTTAACGGATCATACACGCTGCATTACATCGCCTATCCTGCACAGATCGCTCAAACATCAAGCCCGGTTGAATTTCCTGACGCTGGATCAATGGGATTAGCTTATTACACAGCCGCATTAATCGTGGAAAGCTTGCCTAACTCGAAAAGTTTGGCAATGCATTTTTATTCGTTGTCTCAGCAGCACCTAAAAATAGCAGCACAAGCAAATGTTGATGCGCGGGGCCATTCATCAGGTGGATTTGTGCCGGGTCTTAATGACGTTGATTTAGCCTTTGGAGGTGGGTAAATGGCATCTGAAGACGTACAAGAACTAGTCTTGGAGGTTTACCCATCGCTAGGCGTGAACACAGCTCTCAATCCTGCTCAACTGCCACAAGGGTCACAGCGGCGCGCATTCGATGCGTGCATGCGATCAATTAATACGATCGGCAAACGCGATGGATCAGCGCCAGTTATAAGTTCGGCGGTTCCCGAAGTAATTAGCCATTTGACCACATATCGAATAAATCAGACGACAGAGGATTTATATGCAGTGTCCGATGACACGCTCTATAAGCTCACAGGAGCGTCTTTAACTGCAATAACCATGACTAACCTATTCGCTAATCCAGACGTGTACAGTGTGGCATTTACGGACGCTGCAAACACATCTGTTTTGTTCCTGACGGATGGCGGTAATGTGAAAGAGTATAACGGAACAGCGGTGAAAAACGTTGCGCCAGCTGCAAACGATCCCGGTCCAGCGCCGGCGAATGGGTTGACCACGATTAATGCGCTCGGCATTAAATATTGCTGGGTCCATAGCGGTCATATATTCGTTACGGATGGCTCGGATACGGTGTATTACTCCAAACGATTCACTTACGATTACTTCCCTGTAGTTCAATTTGAACGCTGGGTTCGAAATAACGACATTATCACAGGTCCCGGCATCACGTTCAATAATGTTTGCCTTATTCCTATGAGAAGGGGATGGGGATTTTTGACAGGGGAATTGTTCGATGATGGCGTTGTAGCGAATGGATTCAGTGGGAACCGATTCCTCAACACGGTGGCCGGCAACATTTCACCGCGGGGCATTGCGCGGATCACCTATCCGGACGGAACGGAGACAGTCGCCTATCTATCAGACAGCGGCGTTCATGAGATTTACACGGTCACCGCATTATCAACGGGTGATCGGCAGTACTCCACAAAGTCGATAACCGAAAACAAGCTTGATATGAATGAGTTTGGATTCACGGAAGCAGAAAAGAAAGCTGCAGTCATGTGGTTTGATCAAGATCGCAGCCAGATGCTTATATCCATCAACAGAGACACGACACATTACATTCTCTGCTATGACACAAGAAATTCTGAATGGTACGTGTGGCGCTTTCCGTGGGCTATAGGAGTGATTCAGAAGTTCAACGGTATAAATTACTTCGGAAGCGCATTGAAGCTCCTACACACCTTCTCTGACGATCTTTATACGGACTGGAACCAGATAGGCAAGACAACAGGAACTGCCGTGGATTTCGATGTTTACAGCGGTCTGCTTTCGTTTGAATTCACTGGTGATAACTCGTACTTACACTATTACCTCGTTGAAGCCCAACAATGGCATGTTACAGCTTCCTTAGATGTGGCTATCATCTACGGCGCCGGGTCGCGGTATGATGCGGAAGCGATTAGAACGACCGTATTTATTTGGGGCGTTCCTCCTGGATGGGAATATGTAGAATGGGTCAACTTGGATTACACCGATCTTACGAACCAAGCGAGAAGACTGGTATTTCACAAAAAGGCGCGATACTTCCAGCGGAGATGGCGCAATAACCGTGACGAGCCTGTTCTTATTCTCAAGGAGGCATTCTTCGGGAGCGTTAGCGGAAGGTAGTAAAATATGGTAAAATAAATGTAGGGATAGGGTAGCTCCCGAACGTGCGTCACTCTAGCGCACTTCCCTTATTTTTTTGAATAGAGAACACTTTTAGAGGGGTGTTAATATGGGTAGATATGTCGATATAACGGATGAAAGATTTACAAGGTTAGTGGCTATAAAAGATGTAGGAAAAGATTGTAGAAATGGCAGGGTATGGCGGTGCATTTGCGATTGTGGGAATCAGGTTGACATTTCATCAAATCACCTTAGAAGAGGTCACACGAAGTCATGCGGATGCCTAAAGAATGATCTGGCTTCTTCCAGATTTACAACTCATGGACATACTAAAAATAAAGTGAGCGTTGAATATAGAGCTTGGGCTAATATGATATCGAGATGTTACAACGAAAGTGCAAGTTATTATGAATTATACGGAGGTAGAGGGATAAAGGTTTGTGATAGATGGAGATCATTTGAACTTTTCCTTTCAGATATGGGGAATAAACCTTCATCAAATCTCTCGGTAGACCGAATTGACGTAAATGGAAACTATGAACCATCCAATTGCAGATGGGCGACAATGGAACAACAAACGAGGAATACTAGACTTCGAAAAGACAACACAACTGGGATCAGGGGTGTTCAGTGGGTTGAGAGACAAAATTCGTGGAGGGCAAACTTTCGGATTAATAAAAAACAAGTAGCATTAGGCTACTATAAAACATTTGAAGAAGCCGTCCAAGCCAGAAAAGAAGCAGAATTAAAATACTGGGGAAAGTCGTCCTAACGGGCGGCTTTTTATTTTGTAAAGGAGGGTTAAAATGTCATATGTAAATCCAGCGCCAATTGTAGCGCTATATACCAACACAACGCCCGGCGTTGCTGCTAACCCAGCAGTTATGGATGACGCTATTGGAGCCATCGTCCAAGCTGTAAACGAGAACTACGATGCGGCCGTAATAACAAGCAATGGTTTGTCCGGTCACAAAAATAATGGCATACTCGATCACCCTGATCAAAGCGTCACAACAGCGAAGATTAAGGATGCGAACGTCACCACGCCAAAATATGCAGATGCTTCGGTCACAACACCTAAAATTGCGAATGTCGCAGTGACAAGAGATAAAATTGCCAATGGAGCTGTAGGAGCAAATCAACTCGATCCAACTCTATTAGAGAACTACGGTGACATTGCAGTGCAGGCAAAGTTTGCTCAAGTTGATGCTCAGTTGGCGGACATTATGATTGATGTTAAATCTTTCGGTGCCAAAGGTGATGGCGTAACAGATGATACTGCTGCAATTCAAGCGGCGGCAGATAGTTTGTCAACAGGAATAAGCCCAATTGCTACTGTAAGGGGTGGTATTCTTTATTTTCCAGCAGGAAAGTTTATTATAAGCTCAACCATACTAATTAATGCGGGAACGATTGTAAAAGGTTTTGGGCGAGATGCTAGCATAATTGTGAACAACACAACAACCGAAGATACTTTTAAAACACCGGAAGTAGGTACGCACAATGCATTTAGTATCTCCTTTAGAGATATCCAAATCATCGGGAGCAGCACCGCTACGAGCGGAAAAGCGATCAACTTGGGTTATAATTTCGTTGGATTGGGAGATATCGCTTGTACTTTTGAAAGGGTCGATATATTTGGGCATTACAACGGAATAGCTATAGGCAATAGTATTGTGGTGAAAATCGACAACGTGATGATACAAAATAGTGCATCCGATGGCATGATTACTAGTGGCGCGTCCAATGTAGTAACCGTTATTAATTCCTATGCTAGTTATTGCGGAGGACATGGTTTCAATATTATTTCGTCTAATTACTGTTCTTTTTTAAATACAGCATCAGATAGTAATGGCGGTGATGGTTATCATTTTTCAAATGCAAAAAGGTTAAGCATGATAAGTGCGGGTGCTGAAGTAAATACAGGTCATAGTTTATATATTAATGTAGGCAGTTCTATTATCCTTACTTCATGTTTTTTTAATCCTAGTGTTAATGATGTTATAAGATTAATTGATGTTACAGGAATGTCAATTATTAACTGCGAAGGAGTTTCCTCAGGGGTTAGTAAGTATGGCATAAAAATATCGGGAGCATTAACAACAAATATTGCTGTAATTGGCGGTTATTTTCAATCAGATTTAGGCGCAACAAACGATTATACAAAGTTTGTATTTGTTAATTATGCGGGACAATTGGGAAGTAGTTTAGCAGTTGGTGTTTTTCCCGAAACGGGGAAGACTAAGTTATATAATTCTATTAGTGATGATGTATTACAAATAGCGAAAACCGGTATAGCTGATTATACTTTCTGTATTGGCACAGATCAGAAGCTAAAAATAAGAGTTAAAAACACCGCTAATTACCCATTTTCCCTTTCTTCGTTGGCTCCTAATAATGCAGTTAGTATTGCGGATTCTGGGACTTTAAATAGTCTATATGGAGTAGTATTGTATTCTCCAAACTTGACTAAATATAAATTAGTCGTGGATAACGCAGGAGTTTTATCGACTGTTTTAGCTTAAAGAAATATAGATTTCCTGAGAAGGAATGATAAATAACAATGAATTGGATCCTATATCACTATCACCGAATCATGAAACGAATACACAAACGCCCGGGTGCATGGCAGACTCGGGTATTTTCACGTCATCTTATCAAAATGAAGTATTACGAAGGGAGAATGAACAATGGCAGTAATGTCAGCTAGTCAAGTAGCAGCAGAACTTCAACGCAAGAAGAGTCTCGGAATAGCCCCAACCAACTCAGCTAACCAAGCGCAATACAACGCTTTAAAGCCAATAAGTGCAACGCAAGCAAGCGCAGGAGCAGCCAAACCAGCAGGATCAGGCAATGCTGTAAAAACACCAAGTGGAGGCTATGTGCCTACTAGCACGGGAAGCCCCGTTACCAAACCTGCTGGTAATAGCTTTGTATCAGCCGGCCAAGCAGCGGCAGGAACGAAACCAACTGTAACTCCACTCGGAGGCATCCCAAAGTATAACGAGGCTTCAACGACTAATTACGGCGGTTCCGGCAATGCGTTAAATGAAATCCTCTACAGTAAAAAGCAGTATGACGCAGGAAACAAGGGTTGGGCTTCTAACAACGCGCAACAACACTACGGCTTCTTATCCGCAGATGAAGCGAGCGCCGTTAAGGGAATGGACACGCAGCAGCTTATTGATTACATCAACAACAAAGGGCAGCCGACCACAAACGCACTTGTAACGCCTTCAGGCGGCTATGTGCCGCCATCTGCCGACCCTATGACTAGCACACAAAGTTCAGGTCAATTAGAGCAACAGGCTTCGGACGCCACGGCGCTTGATAGAGCGGCATTGCTGAATGCGATCAACACGCAAATGGGCGCGCTGAAAAACAACGCCGAGTACTCGAATCAGCTTATCAAGGACAATCGCGTTCTCGAAGACCAAGCGCTGCTAAGAAATAAAAACCCCTTCAGCGGCGCGACAAACTACCAGTTAGCACAGGTGCAGCGTGGCAGATCGATTGATGATACCTCTCGAGCATCGCAACTAGACAATACCCTTAACTCGCTATCTACGGAAATTGCGAACTTCGATAAATTGACGCCTGAACGGCAACGAGCGATTTATAAAGAATTGTTAACTGCTGAGCGTCAGTTTGGGCTGAATGTTGGTCAATTGACCGGCGAGTTCGGAGGAAAAGCCACGCTCGGCGGGCGCGCTCAGAACCTAGCTGAAGATCAATTCGAATACGGTAAGTCACAGGATCAAATACAAAATGATGCTCAGTTCGGTGGGGTATACAACGGCCAGAAGACAGCCGCGCAGACGCAGCAAGATTGGGAAAATCGATTTAACTATGGCAGTGCGATCGGACAATTTTCCAACGGACAGCAGACTCTTGAGAATAAAATGTTCCAATACACCCAAGGCAGAGATAAGGTGGCTGATCAGCAGTGGCAAACGGAATTTGATCGTATTAAGGAGCAAGACGGCATCGGCAATGCTCTCAATTGGGCCCAAAATGCTATTTCTAAACAGAACGCCAATACTTCTAGCACTAACAGTAAATTGAACAGAGAGGAATTCGATTATCGCAAAGAGCGTGATAGTTTAAAAAATAAAACAACACCTGCTTCAAATGTGATGGGTCAAGGAAAGAATACCGCGATATCACCACAGCGAGCATCGTTCCAAGATGAAATATCTGGATTAGATGAGCAGCTAAATTCGATGCAAATTAGCCCCGACGAAGCTCTCAAAACGCTTGCTGCCGATTATAAAGCCGGCTATTACACGGCTGCAGAGGAAGCATTTCTGAAAAACGTCATAAATAACTACAAAATGAAGCAAGCCGCCACAAATATTTATCAACGTTAGGAGGGAAACTCATGCCATTCGCTAAGCCGGGGGGAAGTAACTCCCCTCAACGCGGATTCTCAACAAGGAAAGAACCGAAGGATGAAAACCCGTTCCTCCCAAGACCGTCCGTTCGCGAGCTGTCTGAATCAGAAAGAGTTGTAACCGTGCCTAAAACGGAGACAGCTACGGAATCGTACTTACGGAGACAATCAGAGAAAATAGATTCACAAGATCCCCAGAATGAAACGCTTAAAATGATTAAAGATAACACCGTTGATTTAGCAGCTCAAAGAGTTGATCAAGTATTAGTAGGCGACACGAATTGGACAGCATTAAACGCTATTGGTAAATTCGTTAACAGGTTTAGCCGCGGCATGGGGGATGTTCAGAACGTTGATACGGAAGCTGCAGGAGCTGCACCTAAATTATCAACTGGTTCGAAAATCGCGGATAAATCAGCGGATTTACTCGGTATGGGTGCTGGCGCGGTGACTGATCCGTCTAACATTACAGGAGGATTCCTTTCTAAAACTGCTCAAGCCGGCGTTGGTTTTGCTCAAAAGCTTGCCCCTAACGCCAATAAGTATGTTAAAAAAGCATTGTCAGGAGCGGTTGAGGGTGGTTTACAAGGGGCTGCGCTGAGTGGTACGCGTGGCGAAACGGACTTAGGTCAGGTTGCAAAGAGCGCTGGGTTGGGAGCGGTAGGAGGCGCTATTGTCTCGCCGCTGCTGTCGGCTGCTGGTCAAGGTATTAAGCGAGGATTTGCATTAGCGAAAGATGCAGTACAAGGTGGAGGGAATCCTGCATCAGAAGTGGGTAGCGGCACGGTTAGTGCACCAAAAGAACACTGGTTCAATAAGCTGTTTGGTAATTCCTCAATTGGTATTACACCAGGATCAAGAGGTCCGGAACTGATCGATACCCAAATAGTAAGTAGAGCCAAAGAACAGAGCCCACTTATCGAAAGGGCTCAGGATTTAGTGACGAATGTTGATAATAATATCGTTGATCGCTTCTCTCCATTTAAACAAATCAACAAAGAAACATACAATGCCGCAATGGATTCTACTCGCGCAAATAACCTTGCCAATGTGACGATCAAAGATAAATTCGTCGATCTTGAGGGTAATGTGCTAGGCAAGTCATTGAAGGACGTATACGCCACTGTGCCGCGTGGAGCTAAGAATATAGCTGATAGGTACGTGATTATGCGCGATGCTATTAGCCGCATGGACAGAGGCTTAAAAGTGTATGGGAACGAATCGTGGTTCCCTCAAACCGCTGAAGCTGCAGCCAATATGCTCAATCAGTTGGAAGCTCGAAACCCATGGTTAAAACAATTTGGTGAGGATTGGAACCAATTCAATAGAAACCGCCAAGATTTATGGGTGCAAAGCGGTATCGTGTCCAAGGAATTAATTGGCATTCTACGGAATACAAATCCGAACTACGCGCCAATGATGCGACAAGTCAGCAAGACAAACTTGAAAAATAAAATAGCACTTAATTCGTCTAGGTCGGGCTTCAGTGGTCAAAGAGCTCCTATCCGGAGGGCAGTAGGTAGCACAAAGAAAATCATCGAGCCGGCACAAGGCATGATCGAAAGCACCGGCGCTTCATATAACGCAATGATGCGGAATAGAGCGATGGTAAAGCTTTACGATGCTGTTAAAGCTGATCCGGACAAATACAAGGGCGCAATCGAAATCGTGGAAGACACTTCTGACATGAAACAAGCCACTTTAAAAGCAATAAACGAAGCGCTTGAGGAAAATGGTCCCGATGGTGTAGCTGCGATGCTCAATGATGAATTGAACGGTTTGTTCAAGAGGGCAAAGCAAGCCACCGGGGGCAGCCAAGCGACAGTCACTGTTATGCTTGACGGAAATCCAGTTAAGCTGCGCGTTCATGATGAAAGCCTTTTGAAAGCTGTTGAAGGGATTGCGCCGGAGCAGTTAGCCGGAATTGTTAGGATCGCTAACGTAATATCGAAAGGAATTAAAATATCCGCTACAGGCGCTTTAGCACCACTTCAAGGGGCGAAGTTAGCGCTGCGAGATATACCGATTGCTGCAGCACAGTCGGTCGATAAGAAAAGATTCATCGCAGATATAGGCCATGCCGCAATTAGTCAAATGGCTGACTGGCTGCCTGAATCAGTTCCTATCGCAAGAGACATTGGTCGTTTATCACGTGAGTATTATAGGGCTGGTGGAGGCTATGAAGCCTATCTAAAGGGCGATTCCAAGATTAGGGCTGTTAGTTCGGATATCACAAGAGATCCATTGTTATCCGGTCGAAATCTCTGGAAGACAACTAAGCAAATACAGCCGCTAAGACCGCTTAAAGCGCTTGGGGATGCATTGGAGAACATTCCGCGTATAGCTGCGTTTAATGCTCAAATGCGAAAAACAGGATGGAGTCGCGATCCTGAAGCTGTGAGAGCTGCGGTAGATGCTGGTCGTGAAGCTACGGTTAACTGGTCGCGTAGAGGATCAAAGGGAGCCAATCTCGAAGCAGTTCTACCCTATTCCAACGCAGCCGTACAAGGGACATATAGGTTGGTTAAAAGATTTAAAGAGCAGCCTATATCTGCAACGGCATTAATTCTCGGTGTGGCCGGGGCTAAGATAGCAGCATATGAGAAGTTTAAAAATGACCCCGACTATGAACAGCGCAGCCGTTTTGAGAAAGGAATACCTATTGAAAAAACTGCTGATGGCAAGTTTAGAACAATCCCAGTAGAGCCGACAGAGGCGTACATTGCCGATCAGATACTGCACTTTTATAAATGGGCAACTGACGGAAAAAAAATGCCAGACATAAAAGAAAACATAGAAGAAGGCGTGAATGCGTTCCTGCCTAAATATGTAGCTGGACCATTATCTGCGCTTACATCTCCTGGAAAGAAGATCGACCTCACGTCAGGGTTATCTAACACGGTGGGGGGTTCAGTTTTTGAACCAATAGGCGCGGCAATTGTGGGTAAGAACTTTTATGGTGGGGACGTTGTTCCGCGTGAATATCAAGATTTATCTACTGACTTAACCTATAATGAGACAACAAGCGCAGCAGGCAAGTGGGCCGCTGAGCATCTGGGTATTGATGCTTTCACTTTCGATTATCTGGGACAGAAATTTGGTGGAGATATTGCAAAGATTGGACTTCCAATGACCTCTGACGTTGGCAAAGTAGATCCTATCGGGAATATCTGGGACGAAACGCTTACTAAATTAAAACTGCTTGAAGATCCTGTTATGAAAAACCGAATATCTGACGACTTCTTCAGCTATGCGCTTAGTGCAACTCAGGCGAAAGCTGCTAATTCGAAGAAGGATATACCGCTTCCTGGTTGGTATCAGGACGCATACGACGAAGTGACGAGCCACAAAAAGGGCAGCATAGCTTCAATGGTTAGTGATTTAAATACAGAAAAGAAAGATACTCTGCGTAATTTAACCTTGTCGGCTAAATATAGAGCTGATAAACTACGTGATATACAGCGTGAAATTAATCTTCTGAGGATACAGGGCATAAAACGCATGGAAGAGTTGGGCGTTCCTAAAACAAGGGAGTAGGTTAGAATATGTTGGTCAAATTAAAAAACGGTTTTTTAATATTCATCAACATGCTAGGAGTGGTGGCAATAGTGTATTTCGGATCACTTATTTTATTCGAAGTTGAATCATTTTACGAATTTATAGGTGATAAAATACCGTTACTCGGAAGATTTTTTGATTGGGCGAAAGAAGTAGTATCTTAATTTACCAAATAAAAAGACACCTAGCGATTAGGTGTCTTTTTATTTATTCTTTATAGATTTCGAAATTCTTCCCAGAAATCATTGTTCAATTGTTTATCAGTACCGAGATGGGATTCGTATTTATTTATCCAATAATCTTTTTTGGTAACTTCTCCAATAAAGCCCGGGATAGTTTGAATGTGGTCAAAAAACATTTCAAAACTTTTTTCTTCTTTGATTATCAATTTCTTTAATTCTTCTCTAGTTTGTCTAAATATTTTTAGAATATTTTCTGTTCTATCATCTGGCTTTTGAAGTTGTTTTTCATAGTAACCGATGTCTTCTTCACATACTTCCCGTTGCCTTCTCGCCTCAACATAAATCTCATAAAGGTAACCGCCTTTTAAATCTTCAAAGTGATAACCAATAATAAAATCAATTGATTCTTCAAGATGATGTCTGATTAACAATAGAGTTGATAAGTTTGGCTCTCGGCGTCCTGTCTCAAGATGCGAGTAACCCTGTTGTGATATTCCCAACTTTTCGGACAATTCTTTTTGACTTAATCCCTTTATTTCTCTGAGCCAACGAAGGCGTTCTGAAAATAACATTAACAAAATCACTCCAATGTGTAGACAAGTATTACAAAACGTAGTATATTTAATACAGAACGGAGGTGAAAAGCAATGGCAAAGCCAAGAAATCGATTAGAATACCTCAGAAAAATGAACTTCATGTCACAAAAAGAGGTAGCTGAGAAACTAGGAATTTCGCAACAATCGTACTTCAAGATTGAATCAGGCAGATGTCGTCTAACAATCGATACGGCCAGTAAATTGAAAGCAGTCTACAAACTAAGCTACATTGATGAATTGATTGAAGAAGCGATTTAATACAAAACGTTGTATTTATACTATTCTATACTGCGTTAGGCAGTTATACAAGGAGGAATGGAAATATGGATATTCAGATTAAAGGGAGTTCTGTAGTTTGTGGTGTTAAGGTTCCAAACATCGCTGGAGGATTCGGACCAAACAAAAAATCTTTGTTGGCGAAGTACATTGCAGTAATGCATGACAAGAAAACTTTCCACGTAAACGAAGCTGTCAACAACAATCAAGATCGATTCAAAATAGGTATCGATTATCTGGATTTAAAGAACCCAGAGTTCAATCAGATTGTCATCGATTTGGTCGATAACAATTTTTTAACCAAGATGGAGACTGCAAAGGCGGAATCAATTCTTGTGTTTTCGGAACGTGGTTATGCTAAACTTTTGAAAATTTTTGATGACGATATAGCTTGGGAAAAGTATGACGAAATCCTTGACGGTTACTTTCAAGCAATGGAAGAAAAACGAACAACTAACAGACATCAATCGTGGTTACGTCGAGCAGAGGACCATATGAAATTTGCGAAACTGCTCGCGGAGACGACAGGCGTCAAGCCAGGTATTGCCTACGCAGCAGCCATCAGCGAAGCGGAGAAAGAAACGGGTCGGTCATTGGAGACATACAGACTCCTCTTGCCGGCAGCAAATCATGAAATCGGAATACTAAATCCCTCATCTATAGCTGAAAAGGCTGGATTGAAAAGCGCTGTAGCTGCGAATAAACTTCTTGAGGAACTCGGTCTCCAACATTCCGAGGTTGTCACAAGAAAATCGAGGAAGACCGGAGATGACAAGACAGAGAAAATGTGGAGATTGACCGATCTAGGCAAGCAGTACGGCGAGGAATTCCCTTTTGTGAAAAATGGGCACAGCGGGTATCAAATCAAATGGAGTGAAAAAGTCATTGATCTATTACAACAAAAGTCAGCATAAAAGAAAAAACCTCTCCTAGTCCGCCAAAGACACAAAGGAGAGATCACACACAGGGCTATCGCCCACCTACCCACATTATAACCTACATAACCCAGCATGAGAAGTGGGCGACCCTCAAACGGAGGGTAAAATGAAAGATACATTAGATATAGCGGAACCTGAGTTTTGGAGAAGATTCCTAACTCATGATGAATTCTTGAAGGTAGAAGCAAAGCTTTCATGTCTCAAGGAACAAAATCCCAACTATGAATTTACTGAATTTTTGAATGCCTTATACGGATTGATTAGTGCTTTTACTGAAATGAATTTGCAATTATAAATCCAAGGATGTAGCTTCTGGCTACATCCTTTTTAATGAGGTGATAAAATGAGGTCGAGAGCATCCCCATATTGCACGTCTAAAACAGCTATGATATGCTTACAATAAGAAAGAGCGCAGATGTATCAGCATCTACGCCCTTGGTACACATCCGCTTTAAGAGCGGTCAGCTTGGAGAGATTGATCAAAGGATAGACCGAACCTATCGCAGGGGGCGGTCTATTTGTCTTTTTTGATCAGTAACACGAGTGTAGCGAATGCGATCATAAGATACATCGTCTCGAATACTGTCATAAGCATCATCCTCCTTTCACAGAGGATTAGCCGACCGCCCTTATAGCCTTTTATGTACTCGTTATAGTATATCTATTATTTACAAATATGTCGCTATTAGTTTATAATAATCTCAAATCGCAAATGCATGCGTCAAAGAAGTCGCCGGGAAAGCATCCCAGCGGCTTTTTTGTGTTCAGGAGGAAGCTATGGACCCGCCTATTGAGTTTCACGAAGATGAGTATTACTATTCACCATTGAGCGACGAGGCCCTACGCCTTATCGCTCTTTTTGTTGATCGAGACACTTACGACAAGATGCTCTATAGGGGTGCAACCTATGTACGATGCTATTTTAGAAATCCTACACGGTGTATGGAAAAACGGATTCAGCTTAACCGCATTAGGTACGGCCGTGTTCGTCTTGTTGAAGCAGCGCAAGGTGAAGAAACGATTACGCCGCTATATCCCATGGCTTCTGGAGGATGATTCAGAGGTCGAGGCATACATTCACAATCAACACTTGATCATGGAAAGGTTGGGAATCGAATGGTCTGGACCCGAAAGCCCAATGATACCTATTCCGACGAGCTCAAAGCAATCATCAAAATTATATTGGGGGAAGATGAAAATGAAAAACAAGATGAAAAGCCGCAAGTTTTGGATGGCAGTCGTTACCGCGGTATTGATCGTACTGAATGATGGCTTGGACCTGGGGATTAGCTCCGAAACGGTGATAGCTTTTGCAGGTATCGTAGCAACGTTTATCATAGGCGAATCGGCAATCGATGCTACTAGAGCAGGAGGTAAAAAGGATGACATTACTTTCAATGATCCCGGCTCTGCTGAGTAATGGCATCCCTCGAATCCAAAACATCATCGACCAGCTGCCGAATCATACGTCGAAAATTTACGCGAAACGTGAATTATCCAAAGTCAAAACACTAGTAGTGCATCATATGGCTTCGGAAGCTCCGTTAATTAACCAAGCAAAGTTTCACGTAAACGGTCGCGGTTGGCCCCGTATCGGCTATCATATCGTTATAGCAAACGGAATGATCTATCAAACCAATTATCTTGACACTGAAAGCTATCACACAAGCGGAAATAACCGCACAAGCATAGGCGTGGCGATCCTTGGAGACTTAAGTAAGCGAAGTATAACCAATCGTGAGAGGGAGTTGCTATCTGCTGTTCTAGTGTCCCTGAGAGCGATATTGCCGGACGTTCAAATACTTGGTCACAATCAGCTTGTAAAGACCAGTTGTCCGGCAACAGATATGAATGTTATAAGAGAGGACGTATCCACATTGGAGATTAGATTGGAATTAGAAGCAGAGCTAAACGAAAACTTGCAGGGCCAGTTGCTTAATGCTGCAGCGCTTGAAACGAGGGTTAAGGATCTATACGCTAAAGCGGTAGCGCCGGGCAAGTTCCAAGTTGAAGCAATCCGGAAGTTATCGAGAGTGGCGGATATTATGCGTGTAGAAGGTCTCCTTTAATCAGGAGGCCTTTTTTTATTTGTCTATACGAAACACCGGTTCTCTTGTATCGAACGAGAGATTAATGTTAATCTATGGAAAGTGGTATAAACGTAGGTTAATAGAAGGGGCGGCGGTCACTTGTTTTATATAGATGTAGTACTTATTATGTCCACCAATAGGAGGACATATCAATGCACACACATTTAGTTTTTATAGATGAATCAGGAGATCACAGCATGCAACATATTGACCTTGAGTTCCCTGTATTCGCTCTCGCAGGAATTATTTTCGAGAAAGAGTACTATTACAAAGTAGCCAATCCTCTAATTGACGGATTAAAATATAAATATTGGAATCATCGCAGCGTCATTTTTCACTCAGTAGATATCCGAAAGCAAAGAGGTGCTTTCACAATGCTTCGCGATAGAGACATAAGAGTGCCATTTTTAGAAGATGTTACAACAATGATGAGTTTGTTAGAGTATAAAATAATTGCATCAGGAATACACAAAGCAGATCACCTAAGACAATATGCAACGCCTGACAATCCGTACAATCTGACGCTCGAATTTATGATGGAAAGATTATTTTTCTATTTTAAACATACAACTTCTAAATGTCTGTTAATCGCTGAATCAAGAGATGAGGCAGACAACCGCAGGTTATACAGAGTATTTAGGAATCTGATGGTAAATGGTAATGGTAATGTATCAGCAGCAGAATTTCAAAAGACTATAAGTGATTTAACCTTCATTCCGAAACAGTTCAACGAAAATGGAAACCAACTTGCTGATCTGGCTGTCTACCCTATCGCAAGAAAAGTCATAAGCCGGGCAGCTGGTTATCAATCATACGCAGAAATTAAACCTAAATTTTATTCTCGAGCAAATGGAGAATTTTGGGGTTATGGTCTCAAAGCATTTCCTAACCAAACATTTGTTCGAATTAAAGCTGAAACTGATTGACAAAAATTCAAATTGGGTATAATATTTGTGTAACAGCAAAAGGGGACTGGGCTTACCCGGGCCTCTTTTTATTTTGTCTATTGGATAATTTAGTGCTGAGTGTTGCATCCATAATTGGGTCAATGCTCAGCTTTTTTTATATGGAGGACTACCATGAATAATAAGCCACTCCCACAATTCAATTCACTTGAAGAAGCGAAAGCCTATTTCGAGAAGTACGGCCGGCTCGAATACTTCGGACGCGGCGGTCACATGTATGAATACTGCATCTACAACTATAAAGTAAAAGATGGCCGGCTGCTGAAAATCAATATTTACAATAACGGCAAGGTAGAGGAACGGATCATGCCACCGCTGCCACCGAATACGATGTAATCCCCAATCATCCACAGGTTGGGGATATTTTTTTGTTTAAATTGATATGCATTTTGTCCATGACACAAGCATGTCTACTGGCCATAGCAATGGAGCAAAAGATATGATGGCGCGCCTTGAGACGATGGCGCTTAGCGCTGCGGAATTGCCTGTGCAGGTTATCCGCCAGCAAATTGCATCTGCAATCGATATTGTCATTCATATCTCGAGGTTCCGGGATCGATCGCGCAGAGTAACGGAAATTTGCGAGGTTGCAGGCATGGAGGGAGGCGAAGTATTGCTTAATCCGCTTTTCCTCTTCGAGGAGGAGGGAGAGCGTAACGGACAGGTGGCAGGCAAGCTTAAAAGAACGGCGAATCCGCTCGTGCAAATGGACAAGCTGATGATGGCCGGGAAGAGCATTAATGGAGGAATGGCGATATGAGCATCACTAGAGGAGCGAGTGCATTAAATAACCCGCAGCCAGCGCGCGGTGGGGCGATACGTGTTGGCAGTCAACCACACGCCCCGCAGCGTTTGCAAGGCAGGCGATTGCAGCGAGCGCTTGAATGGTGCGGCTGGGAGAGCAGCGCTGCGATGGCGCATATAAGGGCAGGCAGATCATTAACCAACTATGGGCATTACCACTTAACTCGCAAGCAGTTTATTGTCGCTGCGACAGCTGGAGCACTTCTGATTTATGTAGCATCATATTTATTTTATCATTCGATTTTTCTTTCACTTGCGCTAGCTGGCCTCGGGATTATCGCTCCTAGGTATAGGCGCAGAACGCTTCTGCAGCAGCGCAAAGAGCGGTTGAAGCTGCAGTTTAAGGAGGCGTTGTTCTCCCTTACCTCCTCGCTTGCCGCGGGGCGCTCGCTCGAAAATGCATTTTTATCCACGCTTGATGACTTGAAGCTGCTTTATCCAGATCCGCGAACTGAGCTTTTGATTGAGTTCCAAATTGTTCGCTTTCGATTGGAGAACGCTGAGCCGCTTGAGTATGCGCTTCGCAACTTTGCGGATCGTGCGAGTATCGACGAAATCACGCAGTTCGTTGATGCTTTGGCAGCTTGCAAGCGCTCGGGCGGGGATCTGCTGGAGGTGATGAAACGAACCTCCGTTATTATCGGTGAGAAGCTGGAAACTGAGCAGGAGATTGCCATCTTGATCGCGCAGAAAAGATTCGAGGGGCGGATTATGATGGCGGTGCCCTTTGTTTTTCTAGCTTTTCTTGGCCTCGCCGCTCCCGATTATATGGCTCCCCTATATGGTGGAATTGGTTATTTATTACTGACGGCAGCGCTGCTGCTTTTGCTTATGTGCTTCTGGGTGATGGCTAAAATAATGAACATTCAGATATAGATGGAAAGGGGGGAGGAGAATGGCTGCAGCGATTGCCGCTGTTCTTTTAACCGCGAATTGGCTTTACTTGGCTGGAGGAGCGGCGCTGCATTCGATTTGGCTTCGTCTAACGAGCAGGAAGCGGAATGAGAACCAGGCAGCGCAGCAACTTAAGCAGCTTTGCTTGATCCATCCCTTTATGCGCTTGCTTGAGCGGCTCCACTTGTACGATTCCCTGCAGTTGCCAATAAGCAGCTATCATATGAAGCTGCTCGTGCTGATGGAAAGCGATTGGACGATTGAGCGAACGAAGGCAGAAGCGGCAGCTGCTTTCGGGATGGGATATGCAGCCTTAACGGCCTGTGCATGGCTCAGCCTGCTCGGTCAAGAGCCTATGCTGCTAGCGATGGGTGCCGTATTCGGCATTGTGCTGACGTTGCGCCCATTCGTAGAAGCAGGCAGACGCGTAGAGCGGCGCAAGCAGCAGTTGATCACCGAGCTTCCGGAAATGCTGAGCAAGCTGATGCTGCTGGTAGGAGCTGGGGAAACCGTGCAGCAAGCATTATCGAGATGTCTGGAAGGGAAGGATTCCAGGCAGCATCCGCTTTATAAAGAGTGGGGAGATGCGGTGATTTCGCTTCGCAATGGCCAAACCTTCAGTGCGGCGATCGAGAGATTTAATAGGCGCTGCGCCGTTCAGGAGGTATCGATTTTTACGACTGTGCTGCTGCTGAATTATCGCCGAGGCGGGGAGCACTTTGTACTTGCTCTGCGTGAGCTTTCCTATACGCTGTGGGAGAAACGCAAAGCTATCGCCAGATCGCGCGGAGAGGAAGCGTCGTCCAAGCTGGTGTTTCCCCTCGTAGGCATATTGCTTGTGCTTATGGTTTTGGTAGCTGCGCCAGCAGTTCTGCTCATGTCTTAATCAAACCAAAAACAGAGAGGAAGATAAAAAATGAAAAAACTAGGTCAAGCAATGCGGTCGTTCTGGTCGGAGGAAGAAGGTCTTGGAACATTGGAAATTATTTTGATTATTGCGGTCGTCATCATTATTGCGCTGCTGTTTAAGGATTGGATTATTGAGCTGATTGAAAGGCTAATGGGCAAAGCGGATGACGAGGCAGACAAAATTTTTAGTTAGCAGGTGATGCTTGTGAACGGAATAAGGATGAAGGCGCGGCTGCTGCAATGGCTGAGAAGGGAGCAGGGCACTTTTACGTTGGAGTCGACCATCGTTTTTCCACTGCTGCTTGGGCTTATCTTGCTATTTATCCTGTTCGGCATGTACATGTATCAGAAGGTCGTTCTGTATTATGCTGCTTCGGCATCCGCGGAACGTGCCGCATTTGGTTGGGACAATAGCTTTCGCGAGGCAAGGAGCGGCATGCTTGCGGAGCCTAAGTATGACGGCTTGTATTGGCGGATTGGCGAGGATGAGATGCTAGGCAGCTTGTTCGGACTTGGCGGAGAGAAGCAGGCCGCAGCAGTCGCGATTCCTTTTGCTGGGGCAAGCGAGGCTGGAGAGGCTGCATTGCCACTGCGAAAAATGGAGCGATCCGTAAGGTGGATCGGACAAGCAGGTCTTGCATACGAAGGCCAAATCAGCTATTCGGGCGGCGTTCTAAAGAGAGAGATCGAGGTAAAGCTGAAGTCGCCTTTGTCTAGTCGATCTATTGAGAAAAGCTGGCTGCGGCGAGAGCCAATGTCGGTATCGACTGCTGCCGTTGTTGATCCGGTCGAGTTTATACGAAGCGTTGACCTCGTCCGCTATTATACTACGAAGTTTGCCAATCGGACAGGCGGAGCAGGCCAGGCAAGGTCTCAAGCAGGTCAAGCGCTGACTCCCTACAAAGACGCTGTAGAGTTGAGGAAGCCTTGATTTGAGGTTGAGCCTTACATAGGAAGAGAGGGGCAGAGCAGCTGTGATCGTGAAGAAGGACAGGGGATACAATCGAGAAGTTGGCAAAAGCAGACTGCTGTTTCGAGAGGACGGTGCAGTGACGATATTTTCGGTTATCGTATTATCTGCACTGCTGCTATTTTTCTCTTTGCTCATTGATTATGCCCGGATTGCGGCCTTTCATAAGCTTACCGAAGATGCTGTCCGCTCGAGCGTACGTTCCGTCCTCTCTGCCTACGATGCTGTTCTTTATGAGAAATATGGACTGTTCGGACGCGGTGGAACGGAGGGGAAAACGCTCTTCGCACAGGTGATGGCAGCTAATGCAGAAGGAGCTGTTGATTCGAATAAACAAGGCATGAAGCTGGTCCGTTTGAAGGTAGAATCCTCTGGGCTGCATGCTGCCTCGTTTCTAGGAAGTCATGATGTGTTTGGCAGGCAGGTTCTGGAGGAGATGAAGTACAAAGCGCCTATTGATTTTACGCTGGAGCTTGCCGCGAGGTTTGTGCCGATGGCAGGGGCGATGAAGGAGGCTTCCGTTGCAGTCAATCTGCTTGAGAAAATGCGCAGGCTATACGAGAAGCGAGAAGCTCACCTAGCCAGAGTGCTGATGCTGCAAGAGCAATCCGCTGGAACGGTAGGAGAAAGCGGAATTGCTGCGATGATTCCCGCTCAGACGGGAGGAGTAGCGTTTTCTGGTGAATCCGCACTTCGTATCGCTAGTGAATATGAAGACTATGCGAAGAAGGTCATACATGATCAATCGCTGCCAGCTGGAGAGAAAGCAAAGTATACGAGTGAAATTGAGGAATATGAGAATAAAGTCAGAGCGTTCGCGCTTGAGCTTCGCCGAGTGAGCGGAGGGATGCTGAAGCAGCATGTAAAGCTTCAAGGCGATGCTATTAAGGAGCTGGAAGCTGCACGATTACTGAATGAGGATATGCTGAGGCTCGTTCGACAAGCGAATCAGCAGCCAAATCTAGCTGATTATGATGCGGTGTCAAGGCGCAGTGTAGCAGGCTCGGAGCAGCACCTTGTTCCGGCTAGCGCCGCTTCTGATATTATGCAGGTGAAGGAAGCTGCAAATGAGCTGGTAAAGCCTGAAAATTGGTTTAACGACTACCGGCAGGAGCTAGAGACGCAAGGAACAGCAGCAGCAGCCATCGATATGGAAGCGGGAGGTTTTCAATCCAGCAGCTTGGCTTCCTTGGCGAAGCCGATTAAACGTTATGCCTCAGATACTTTGCTGGAAAGTGCAGCTAGCCTGCGACTTGCATATGGTGCCTATGAAGAGAAATATATTCGTCCCGCTGGTGTTCTTATAAGTCGCAAGCAGTCGCTTGAGCAAGGCAACATTAAGGCGCAGCTTAAGCAGCAGGAGGAGCAAGCAGGTTCGCTTTGGAAGCGGGCGCGCAGCATGCTTCACGGCTTGACAGCTGTCCCTCAGACGGAAGAGCATATGCAAATTTTTGAGCAGGTTAAGGCGCGCTATAACGAAAACTTAATGTTTAATCAGCAGTCAGACCATACAGCGGCGGCTGCAGGGGAAGGGCAAGCAACCGATGCACATGAGGCTGCGGAACAATCAACAGCCTTGATGGACGGTCTATTTTCGGGTATGTCCGGGATGCTGGAGAGGGCGAGAGATTCCGTTTATTATGGCGAGTACGTGATTAATCGCTTTTCCCATTTTGCCCCGCAGTATTTGCGAAACATGATAACAGATGGAAACATATCAGAGCTGTCGCAAGCTGTTTCTTTTAATAATCAGGAGTCGGAGTATATCATCTATGGCTTTCACAATCCAATCGGAAATATAGCAGCCGCATATGGAGAGCTGTTTGCGACTCGTCTTGCTATAAGGACGATGGAGGGTTTGATTGAGAGCAGATCGCTGGGCCATCCGCTGCTTATTTTGTCGGCTGCGCTTATTTACGGCTTGGAGAAGACGATTGAGGATATGCTTGCCTTCACGGAACGAGGATCGGCGCCTTTGTCTAAATATGTGAAAGTAGAGCTGTCGTACACCGACTATTTACGATTATTCATTCTTATGCATGGAGCAGAGGACGGGGCAAGCTTTGCCCGCATGATTGCGGTCATCGAGCAGAATAGCGGAACGACGCTTTCGGCCGTTCCGAGCGGAGTGACGGGAGAGGCTGAAGTCTCCATGCAGCTATGGTTTGTACCTGGCTTGATGCAAGTGCTGGGCAAGTTTGGACTTTTGGAAGGAAGGGTTGTCGGCAATCGCTATGAAACGACACAAACGATTGGCTGGTCCTATTAAATGCCGATGCCGCAGAAAAGAGCAAGGCTCTATCGTATTAGAAGCAGCGTTAGTAATGCCCATGGTTATGATTGTACTGCTTGTGTTTGTCATGCTTATTCGTCTATGCGCCGTTCAGATGGCATTGCATTCGGCGGCATCCCAGACGGCAAGGCAAATGGCTGCAAATATACATCCTGTAAATCTGGCATGGCAGCAGGCAGCAGCAGCTCAGATCACAGTATCTGCACAGACTCGATTCCCTTTGTCCCCGTGGAGCGAGATTGCGGCAGAAGCGTCGGAGTGGCTTCCCTCGCCGACTGGGGAAATGGTATCGTCCGTGCTGCGTGGCGATTTCAGGCCGCTTCAAAATATGGCCGCAACGGAAGTAGGACGAGCTGTCATTGAGCCGTTATTAAGAGAGTTTGCGGATGCTGCCATTATCGATCCGAAGCGGCTAAGGCTGGGCTGGCTGACGCTGCCTGATCTGGGGAAGAAGGATGAGCCCTATTTAGCTATTTCGGTGGAATATGATTTCCCCTTAAAGCTCCCTTTCTACGGGAAGCCAATCGTACTTAAGGAGCAAGCCTCCGAGCGTGTTTGGATAAGCGATTCTGCTCCTGCACGGTATGGAATGGAAAGCATCGAACAAAATAATATCCCGATACAAATCGTGGCTATTGAACCGACGCCGCTGCGACCGGGAAGGAAGGCGACCGTTACGGTCAAGACGGAGCCGAATGCGGCTATATCGCTTGATGTCACCTACAAAAGCGGCTCAAGCAAAGCGAAGCATCTGGGAGCAGCCGTTGCCGATGCCAATGGTTATGTGACATGGACTTGGCATGTATCAGGAAATACAACGCCTGGCATTTGGGAGCTTACAGCATCAGAAACGAGCAAGCATTCCAATCAAGTATCGATGCATTTTGAAGTGGAAAAAAGCAGCGGAAGAAGTTAAAGAGAAAAAAGCTGAGAGTGGAGTTGGAGTTAGCATGAACCTCATGATGACGGCTGCAGCAGCCTTGTTGTTGATTATTGCTTTCGTGACGGATATAAAAGCGCAAATTATTCCGAACAGGTTAACGGTTAGTTTTTTTGCTGCTGCATTTATCTATCATGCTGCCTTCAGCGGAATAGATGGGTTAGTCAATGCTGCTGCCGGCGCAGCCGCAGGCTTCGTTCCGTTGCTGCTGCTACACTTGGCGAGAGGGATAGGCGCCGGCGACGTGAAGCTGTTTGGAGCGCTGGGCGCTTGGGTAGGCGTATGGATCGTGCTGCAAATGATGCTTTATGCCATTTTGTACGCGGGGGTGATCGGGGTATGTCTAGTTGTTGTGAATCGAGCTTTCGGCAAGAAGGTAACAGCAGGCGTAACCGCCATCCTCATTCCAGCAGCGAGATGGAAAAGGAATCAATGGCTGCAGTGGGCGAATTCAGGCAAGAAATTCCCTTTTATGCTGGCGGTTGCTCCTGCAGCTATTACGGTATGGTCAATGATCAGCTAAACTAGCATACTTGAAAGGAGATGAATGTGGCATGCAAAGCTATCGCGTTGATTTTACCATGAATCATGGGCATGAGATGACGCTTGATCGAGAAGGCGGCATCTATAGAAACGAGCTTGATGAAATCGAGATTCAGATGCTGCAGAGCGAGCGGATTCCTTTTCTGCTGCCAGTTGATTGGTTTGAGCTGGATGGAAAGCTAATCTTTCGATATAAGCTGTCGGGTATGAAAATGCTTCTTCACCGTCTGCAGCAGCAAAAGCTTACGATGGAGCAGTACTATTCGCTTATATTAGCCGTTACGGATGCGCTTTTTGAGTGCAAGAATTATATGCTGCGTCCTGAAGGCTGCTTGCTCGACGAGCAATTTATTTTTTTCGGACATCATTTGCATGACATTCGATTAGCATATGTGCCTATGAAGGGTGAGGCTGCCGAGCAAACTGTCGGTGCGGGGGACCTCTTGTCATTGATCGTTCGTTTCACCTCATATATCGATCAAATCGACGGAGAGGGATTAAAGCAAGTTCTGCATCATTTAACGGGTACAAGATGGCCTTTAGCAGAGCTGAGAGCTACGCTTCTGAAGCTGATAGGAGAACTTCCTTCCGTGCACCACAGTGGAGCAGCACAGACGGCACAAAGGCAGCAAGCACAGCATTCCCGGCAAGCACAAGAGTCCCAGCAGGCACAAGAGTCCCAGCAGGCACAGCAATCCCGACAATCCGAGCAGTCTCAATATGCAGAGACCTACTCATGGAAAAGCCAACAACAACAAGCTGAGCAGCCAAGCTATCAAGCCGTGCAGCAGCCACAGCAGCAGTCTTCTTCCAACCATATCGAAACGTACAATGATTGGAATGCTTCCTCTATCGATATGCTGAAAGATTTGGATGATATACAGGATGAGACAGCATCAAATACAAAGAAAAAGTGGCTTCTATCAGCGGGTCTTATCATTGTGATAGCATGCGTTTGGCGGTTTGTTTATTTTGCTGCTGATACGAGGCAAAGCCTGCTGATAAGCTTGGGTATTACCTTGCTGCTCCTAGCTGGAATGATGCTAGTTTGGCGGAGAAAGCATGCCGCATCATTGGATGATGAATTTGAGATAGATCAGTATGAGCTAGATCAGTACGAACCAGACTCCAGAATGTTCCCGGGGCTAGTGAATATCTACGATGAGCCCAATAAGAGCACGGCAGTCTCGAAGGAATCACCGGAGGATCATTATGATGAGAGCGCGCCTCGTTCTAAAGCTCCGCTGCATGTGGTCGCTGCGAATGATATGTTTCCTATTGTCGAACCAACGGCGCTACTTGGGAAGGATCAGCAGAAAGAGACTTATAGAGAGCTGTCTGAATGGCTTCAAAGAAGCTGGGAGGGTCAAGAAACGAGACTGGAATTAGTAGAGGAATGTTTTAAAATAGGACGGATGGGCGAGCAAGTAAGCTATGCGGATCTTGCTAACGGTGTATCGCGCCTTCACTTGGAGATTGAACGTTTGGAGGGGGAGTTTAAAGCAAAGGATCTGGGGTCTAGGAATGGCAGCCTGCTAAATGGACAAGCGATGATTCCTTACAAAAGCTATAAGCTTTCATTAGGAGACGTTATCCAATTAGCAGGTTTAAAAGGCCCTTCCTACGAGCTTAAATCGGGATGATGGTACCCTCCCGGTCTTAACGATGACGACCTACTAATTCATTCATGGCGGCATCCACAGATGGATATTTGAAGGTAAACCCGTGCTCAAGCGCTATACGAGGCAGCGCTCGCTGCCCGTCTAGGAGCAGCGTGGACATTTCACCGAACAATATTCGCATTAGAGCGGCCGGCACTGGAAACCAATGCGGCCTTCCCATTGCCTTTCCAATTGCTCGGCCAAAAGCATCATTGGTTACCGGTTCTGGCGAGGAGCCGTTAACAGGTCCAATTATTTCCTCATTGTCCAAAATGAACAAAATAAGCTGGATCATATCCTCGAGATGAATCCAAGAAAGCCACTGCTTTCCGCTGCCGATTTTGCCGCCTCCGAACATGCGATAGGGCATGGCCATAAAAGGGAAAGCGCCCTCCTTCTTGTCCAATACGACGCCAACTCGGAGCTTGACCAGCCGCTTGGCAGGAATAGCGTCTGCGGCCAGCTCCCATTTCTGCACGACCTCCGATAAGAAATCAGTCACCTTTGTCGAACTAGATTCATCGAAGATACCGTCTGCCGAGATGCCGTATGCAGAAATGCCGGAGGCATTCACGACCAGCGGAGGTTGATGCTTAAGCGATTGCATAAGTTTAGCGATGCGGGCTGCTGCTGTCATTCTTGATTGCATGACACGCTGCTTAGCGGACGATGTCCAGCGCTGATTAATCGATTCACCGGTTAGATTTACGATTGCGTCGATGCCTTCAAGCAATGCGGGGGCAGCTTCCAGCTCGCTCCAGGTTAATCGGGTAATGCCAGAGGGCTCAGATCGCCCATTCGAGCTCTGTCGAGAAATAATATAAACCTCATCATTTCTCTCCAGTAAAGCTTTGGTTAATGCACGTCCGATAAAGCCCGTACCACCAGCAATCGCAACCCGCATCCCTGTTCGCTCCTTCATTTACATTTACCTTATTACTTGATTTCCTCGATTTTTACGAGCCAATTTTGTTTGAGGGTCGCTTCGCCTTCAATTGCTTTTTCTTTATATTCGAATTTTACTTTTGCATGATCAGGCAAAGCATCAAGCGTACTCTTTTGCTCTTCCGTTATTTGCATGGGAATGGTCCCTGTCGCCGTTTCGATTTCTATGGAATGAGAGTCGCTTAGTCCGCTGTACGTTCCTTCACTAACTTTGACTGGATCTGCCGGCTCCTCAATCCCGCCGTTGCTCGCTGGATCCTCGGTCTGCTCAGGTGCGGCTACATCAGGCTCAAGCACCCCGCTTTCTTCTGGCAATTCGCTGACTACCGGTCCTTCCTCTATCGTTCCTTGTTGTTCGTTTCCTTTATTTTCATTCGTACCGCTACATGCTGATGTGGCAAGTATAACAGCTAGAAGAACTGCTCCTGCTGCTCCTGCTTTTTTGCTTCTTCTTCGCTTCGATGAGTTCATCATTTGAACCACCTCCTGTATGTATTAACGAAATTAACGCTAGATAGGTTACATTGATATATAACCGAATATGAGGACTATGAAGCAGGTGGCTGTAATGCCCCTGCTTGCTTCAGCTGAATGTAATAAATGAGCTTAAACCGCACGAGGCGGCTCAAACTCATTTATTAAGTAAATGCTTATAGGGTCCGTAGTCGATGCCTTGACGATCAAGGAATGTAACTAGGCTGCGGTAATCACGTTTTGGAGTTGCTCGTATGTAGCCTTCGATGCAGTGTTCGCGCGTAACGGTAGATGCGCCGTGTTCAATCGCCACCTGACCAATTTTGGCTGCGATGGAATGTTTAGCTATATCGCGAAAAGCGCTTGGCACTGGGGATACAAGCTCATCCAGCAGCTCCTTGGAATCATCGTTCCACATGCTGCGGCTGCGATCTACCCAGTAGTTTTGCCAATCGAGCTTAGACTTGCCGTCTCGCATCGGAAGCACCTTGAGAAATTTTCGAAACATGAAAAATCCGCCAATCGACATAGCCGCAACCATGACGATCGCCCAAAAAACGATAAAATACATAAACCAATCGGGCGCAACTTTCATACGTGTCTTTCACCTCAATAATGAATTATACCGTATTCCTAGATTTATTTCGACATTCCTTGTAAAATAAGGTTTGATCAACCGAAAGGGGCGAAAGATTCATGTTGAAAATAGGTTCCCATGTATCATTTTCGGACAAGGGGCTGCTGACTGCAGCACAAGAAGCATTATCATATGGCTCAGGTACGTTTATGATCTACACCGGCGCACCGCAGAATACAAGACGCAAGCCGGTCGACACGTTATATATTGAAGAAGGCAAGGCGCTGATGGAGCAATCCGGCATCAATGAAATTGTCGTACATGCGCCATATATCGTTAATTTAGGCTCATACAAGGATTCTACTTATGAGCTCGCGGTTTCTTTCCTACAGGAAGAAATTCGTCGTACAGACTATATCGGTGTTCGTAATATTGTCCTTCATCCAGGTGCTTATACGGATAAGGATGCAGAATATGGCATTGCCCGTATCGCTGAGGGCTTAAATGAAGTACTTGCCGGCACCAAGGAAACGAATGTAAACATCGCGCTTGAGACGATGGCGGGCAAAGGCACCGAAATTGGCCGCAGCTTTGAGGAGATTGCAGCGATTATCGACAAGGTTCAGGATAATCATCGTTTGACCGTATGTATGGACACCTGCCATATGCATGACGCCGGTTATGATCTCGTTAATGATCTGGACGGCGTGCTGGAGCAGTTTGATCGTATAGTCGGTCTTGACCGTGTAGCAGTCGTTCACGTGAACGACAGCAAAAATTCGCGCGGCGCTGGCAAGGACAGGCATGCTCCTGTCGGTGCAGGCTGGCTTGGACATGAAGCAATCCATAGGATCGTTCATCATGAAGGGCTTAAAGGCCGTCCTTTCATTCTGGAGACGCCTTGGATCGGCAAGGAAGACAAAACGGAGCGGCCGATGTATGAAGCGGAAATCGCCTTGTTAAACGGCAATGGCAGAAACCGTTTTGGTGAAAATTTCTTCGAGGACGTAGAGCGCTTGCATCATTTCTTCGGAAAGCAAGAAATTGATCCTAGAGCTTTTGTACTGTCTACATGGGATTTGCTGAAAAATGATGCTAAAGCGAAAAAAGCAGATCCGCGCGAGCCAATGGAGCGTCTATATGACCTGGTGCTCGCAGGCCAGCCGCTATCTGCCGAATTGTCGGAGGAACAGATTAATCAGCGGATTACCGCTTGGTTTGGCGGCAAGGAGCTGCTCGCTAAGGTTTAATATCATATATTCAATCATTCAATTTATATCGTTGTGAAAGGAAGTTTAAGTCCATGTCATCCCAATCCACCCCGTCCGATATCTCCAATGAATTCGGCGGAAAAAGCGGCCGTGCCCGCATGCTGATTTCTTGTCCGGATCGTCCGGGCATCGTTGCGGCCGTATCGCATTTCCTGTATGAGCACGGAGCGAACATCGTGCAATCGGATCAATATACGATGGATCCGGAAGGCGGTATGTTTTTCATCCGCTTCGAATTCGATTTGCTTGATCTAGATAAGGAGCTTCCGGTTCTGGTAGAGGATTTCGCAAGAGTAGCGGATCGCTTCGATATGAAATGGCATACTTTCCGTGCCAGCCGCAAGAAGCGTCTTGCTGTATTTGTATCCAAAGAGGATCATTGCCTGCTTGAGCTGCTATGGCAGTGGAAGGCAGGAGATTTAGATGCCGATATCTCGATGGTTATCAGCAATCATCCAGATATGAGGGAGCTTGTCGAGTCCTTCGGCATTGCTTACTACCATATTCCGGTTACGGCTGCTACGAAGGCTGAAGCGGAACGCAAGCAGATGGAGGTTGTTGCGGATAAGGCGGATATCGTCGTATTGGCGCGCTACATGCAAATTATTTCGCCTAAGTTTATCGAGCAGTTTCCGAATCGCATCATTAATATTCACCACTCGTTCCTTCCGGCATTCGTGGGCGGAAAGCCCTATGCACAGGCGTATACGCGCGGCGTGAAAATCATTGGCGCAACAGCGCATTACGTGACGGAGGAGCTAGACGGCGGTCCAATTATCGAGCAGGACGTTCAGCGCGTCAGCCACCGCGACAATGTGGATGATTTGAAACGTATTGGACGGACAATAGAGCGGGTTGTGCTCGCTCGCGCAGTAAAATGGCATATTGAAGATCGCGTAATCGTGCATAATAACAAAACGGTTGTATTCAACTAACTGTATAATTATGAAGGTATTCTTTTATTAATGATGGAAAACAAGCATGCAGAAGTGATACAATATTCAAAGTTATTGCGTACTGGTATGACGCTGCAATCGTTATTGAGAAACCATATAACGAGACGAAATTAGACAAGATAAGATTATAGGAGGCAATTGGAATGACTGTGACACAAAAATCAATCGAACAGCTTTCAATCGATACGATTCGTACACTTGCGATCGATTCCATCGAGAAAGCGAAATCAGGCCACCCTGGTATGCCAATGGGCGCCGCTCCAATGGGCTATCAACTGTTTGCAAAAAATATGAAGCACAACCCTTCGAACCCTACATGGATTAACCGCGACCGCTTTGTATTGTCAGCGGGTCATGGTTCGATGCTGCTTTACAGCCTTCTTCACCTTTCCGGCTATGATTTGCCGCTTGAAGAGCTGAAAAACTTCCGTCAATGGGGTTCACTGACACCAGGTCACCCTGAATTCGGCCACACAGCCGGCGTTGATGCAACGACTGGGCCGCTTGGACAAGGTATTGCAATGGCAGTTGGTATGGCGATTGCGGAAGCACAGCTTGGCGCTACTTACAACAAAGAAGGCCACGATCTAATCAACCACTTCACGTACTCCATTTGCGGCGACGGCGACTTGATGGAGGGCGTATCCCACGAGGCTGCTTCCTTCGCAGGCCACTTGCAGCTTGGCAAATTGGTTGTTCTATATGATTCCAACGATATCTCGCTTGATGGCGAGCTGAGCCTTTCGTATTCCGAGAGCGTTCAAAAGCGCTTTGAAGGCTATGGCTGGCAAGTGCTTCGCGTAGAAGACGGCAACGACCTTGCTGCTCTTTCCAAAGCAGTTGCTGAGGCGCAAGCAGATCTGTCCAAACCGACTTTGATCGAAGTAAAAACGGTTATCGGCTACGGCAGCCCTAACAAAGGCGGCAAAGGCGGACATGCAGGTCCACACGGATCACCGCTTGGCGCTGATGAAACTAAATTGACGAAGCAAGCTTACGGTTGGTCGGAAGATCACCAGTTCCACGTGCCTGACGAGGTTCGCGCTCATTTCGCAGATGTGAAAAGCAGCGGCGAGCAAGCGAATGCAAAGTGGGATGCAAGCTTTGCAGCTTATAAAGCAGCTTTCCCTGAGCTAGCTGCTCAGTTCGAGCTTGCAATCTCCGGCGCATTGCCAGAAGGCTGGGATGCTGACCTTCCTGCATACACAACGGCAGACAACGCGGTATCAACTCGCGTAGCTTCAGGCAACGCGCTTAACGGTCTTGCGAAAAACGTACCTGCGATTTTCGGCGGATCCGCTGACCTTGAGAGCTCGACAATGACTCACCTAAAAGGTTTGACTCAGTTTAAACCAGGCAGCTACGATGGCCGGAATCTTTACTATGGCGTTCGTGAATTCGGCATGGCTGCTGCAATGAACGGTATTGCACTGCACAGCGGCTTGAAAGTATTCGGCGGTACATTCTTCGTATTTACGGATTACCTTCGTCCTGCTGTTCGTCTTGCTGCACTGATGAAGCTTCCTGTCGTTTATGTATTGACGCATGACAGCATCGCAGTTGGCGAAGACGGTCCTACGCATGAGCCAATCGAGCAGCTTGCTTCGATCCGCATCATCCCTGACCTTACGGTTATTCGTCCGGCTGATGCTAACGAAACCTCGGCAGCATGGGCATATGCCGTTGAGAATACTGGCAACCCGGTAGCACTTGTGCTTACTCGACAAAATCTGCCTATCCTTGAAGGTACAGTGAGCGATGTTCACGCCAACCTTCGCCGCGGAGCTTACGTTGTATCCGATGCAGCAAACGGCAAGCCGCAGGCGCAAATTCTAGCAACTGGCTCTGAGGTGCAGCTAGCTGTTGCTGCTCAAAAAGCATTGGCAGAAGAGGGCATTCAAGTACGTGTCGTCAGCATGCCGAGCTGGGATTTGTTCGAGAAGCAGTCGAAGGAGTACAAAAACTCCGTTATTCTTCCTGAGGTTAAAGCCCGCCTTGCCATCGAAATGGCTCATCCATTCGGCTGGGAGCGTTACACAGGAGACCAAGGCGATATTCTTGCAATCGACCGTTTCGGCGCATCCGCACCTGGCGATCGCGTAATCAAAGAATATGGCTTTACGGTAGAAAATGTTGTTAGCAAAGTAAAAGCATTGCTGTAATAGCGATTCAAGCTTTAGCATCCGATAGATAAGGGAGATCACAGCTACCATGTCTCAATTCGATAACGTATCGATCGTCAAGAAGGCTAACGTCTACTTCGACGGTAAAGTAACGAGCCGCGCTGTATTGTTCGCGGACGGCACCAAAAAAACACTCGGCATCATGCTGCCGGGCGACTATGAGTTTGGAACGGACTGCGTTGAAATCATGGAGATTTTGGCTGGCGATTTGAAAGTGCTGCTGCCTGGCGAAACAGAATGGCTGCACATTCAAGGCGAAGGCGAATTTACAGTGCCTGCGAACACAAAATTCAAGCTTCAGGTTGCTGAAGTATCGGATTACTGCTGCTCGTACATTTACGAGTAGAATTGCCTGCCAAGGCTAAGAAGATGGCTTCCCATAACGGCGATTATTCGCCGGGGGAGGCCTCTTTTTTTTGCCTGCTCATCATCCCATTGCTTATAAAAAAAGATGCCGCCGCAGGAAAGCCTTTACGAGGGCTAGCCTGCGGCGGCTTTTGTATGCAGACTATGTTGCAAAATTCGATTTTTCGTGACAACTATACGGTAAATCAAATTGATTTGGACTATGTAAATCGGATAAGGTTAAGAGAGAAAGAAGCGCGCATGCTTTAAGCCTTGGCGTTTACTTAGGAGGTTATGTTCTTGAAGGAAAAAAACGTTGGACCCTTGGTGGCGATCTTGTCACTGGTCCTGGTAGCGATCATAACGATTTTGTTCTTCTTGCCGGCATACGACGGGGAGATTGGCTTTGACGTTAAGATATTGCCGCTGCTTAATGCGATATTCAACTGTTTTACCTTTATCGCGCTGATTGTTGCGCTAGTTGCGATCTTGAAGAAAAATGTACGTCTTCATCGTACATTCATCGGGGCTGCTTTTACATCGACGACGCTGTTTCTTGTTTCCTACGTCACTTATCATTACTTGACGGAATCAACGAAATACGGCGGAGAGGGCGCGCTGCGCTCGATTTATTTCTTCATTCTGCTTACGCATATTCTGCTAGCGATCGTTGTTGTGCCGCTTGCGTTGCTGTCTGCTGTCCGGGGCTTGCAAATGAAGGTGGACAAGCACCGCAAAATCGCGAGATGGACGATGCCGATCTGGCTGTACGTGAGCTTTACGGGCGTTGTCGTGTATCTGATGATTTCTCCTTATTATTGAGAAAAACAATGAAGGCCGCCTAGATCTTCCGGGCGGCTTTCATTGTTTATATAGACGTTAAACAGCCGCGCTTGCCCCTTCGAACGTGTGGAAGCCGTCTTGAAGCTTTGTTTGAATCTCCTTAAGAATGTCTACATCCTCGAAAGAGAATTTCCTTGTGTGCTGGCTGAGCATATTAAATAGGAGGCCTTACGAAAACCTAGGCTTTATCGCCAAGCTTGCGGCCAATCCATTGCTCATAGGCTTGAGCTACGCTGCACATATCAAGCTCGCCAAGTCCCATGGTGTCTCCGATCTGGAATTGGCTCTTCGCTGCTTCGAGCAATGGCGTTGGCACTTTCAAGCCGTCCGATAGGACGGAGCTAAGCTTCAAGTCCTTCAGCATCAGCTCAAGCGAGAATTGCACGTCATAATTGCCTTCCAGCAGCTTGGCGCCCTTGAGCTCGGCTGCCTTGCTTGCTGCGCCGCCCGATTGGACGAGCTCGATAAACGAAGCGCCGTCGATGCCGCCGCTTGCGGCAATCGCCATGCCTTCGGCCAATGCGACAACATTGATGCCAACGATCGTGTTATGCGCAAGCTTTGCCACGGAGCCGCTGCCGTTAGCGCCCATCGGAATGACCTTGCGTCCCATTGCAAGTAAAACATTTTCAGCTCCGCTAAGCGTATCTGCAGAACCTCCTACCATGAAAACAAGCGTCCCGCCTTCTGCTGCCGGCTTGCTGCCTGTTACCGGAGCATCGAGGAACGAGGCGCCAAGATCAGCCGCCGCCGCCGCAAGCTCCTTCGCCAAAGTCGGCGAGATTGTGCTGCTGTCAATGAGGGTTTGCCCGCTGCGTGTTCCTGCAAAGATGCCGTTCTCTCCCCAATAAACCTCGCGAATAGCCGAATCGTTGCTAATCATCGTAATAATAACATCCGAGGCTCGCGCTACGGCAGAGGGGCTGTCCAATTCTTTTGCGCCAAGTGCGGTAAGGGAGTCTGCCTTGCCTGGCGTGCGGTTATATACCGCCACCTCGAAGCCTTTGTTTAGTAAATTCGTTGCCATTCCAAGTCCCATAACGCCTAACCCGATAAATCCGATCTTTTTCATGAAGATTTCCTCCGCTCTGAATCGTTTTTTATTTAAGTATACAGATTTTTCATCAATAATTCATTGTTTGTTGCTTGTTTTTATAAGGTAAATCCGATATTGTAGATGCTAAGTTGAAAAGCATTATCAGAGTTGCATACTGAGAATTTTTTAGGAGGTTTATATTTACATGAGCAAAACAGTTCAGTTCGACTACAGCAAAGCGCTGACTTTTGTCGGCAAGCATGAAATTGATTACTTGGCGGAATCCGTTCGCCTCGCGCATGAGCAATTACATAACGGAACGGGAGCAGGCTCTGACTATTTGGGCTGGATCGACCTTCCGACTAACTATGATAAAGAAGAGTTCGCACGCATTCAGAAAGCAGCTGAGAAAATCAAATCGGATTCCGAGGTGCTGATCGTAATCGGTATCGGCGGTTCCTATTTAGGAGCTCGCGCGGCAATCGAAGCGCTGTCGCACTCGTTCTATAATATTTTGCCAAAAGAGCAGCGTAAAACGCCGCAGGTTTTGTTCGCCGGCAACAACATCAGCTCGACGTATGTGACGCACCTTCTGCAATTGGTTGAAGGCCGCGACTGGTCGATCAACGTCATCTCCAAATCAGGAACGACGACTGAGCCTGCCATCGCATTCCGCGTTTTCCGTGCAGCGCTTGAGAAAAAATACGGCAAAGAAGAAGCTCGCAAACGCATTTACGCGACAACGGACAGCGAGAAGGGGGCGCTTAAGAAGCTTTCTTCTGAAGAAGGCTATGAATCGTTCATCATTCCTGACGATGTTGGCGGACGCTACTCCGTTCTTACAGCGGTAGGCTTGCTGCCAATTGCAGCTGCAGGCATCAACATTGAATCCATTATGCAGGGCGCAGCGGATGCATCCAAGGAATACAGCAACCCTAATCTTGCTGAGAACGAGGCATACCAATATGCTGCAGCACGCAACGCGCTGTACCGCAAAGGCAAAGCGACTGAAATTCTCGTGAACTACGAGCCATCGCTTCACTTCGTATCCGAGTGGTGGAAACAGCTCTTCGGCGAAAGCGAAGGCAAGGATTATAAAGGTATTTTCCCGGCAGCGGTAGATTTCTCGACAGATTTGCACTCGATGGGTCAATTTATCCAAGAGGGCAACCGGAACATTTTCGAAACGGTCATTCAAGTAAATGAAGTGGCTGAACATATCACAATTGAGCATGACGCAGCGGATCTTGACGGCTTGAACTTCCTGACTGGCAAGACGATGGACTTCGTCAACAAGAAAGCTTTCGAAGGCACGCTTCTTGCGCATACGGACGGACAAGTTCCGAACCTGATCGTGAATATTGCCGACATGACGCCTTACACGTTCGGCTACCTTGTTTATTTCTTCGAAAAAGCATGCGGAATCAGCGGTTACCTGCTTGGCGTTAATCCATTCGACCAGCCGGGCGTTGAAGCTTACAAGAAGAACATGTTCGCACTGCTCGGCAAGCCGGGCTTCGAGAAAGAAAAAGCCGAGCTGGAAGCAAGGCTGTAATCAACCGGCTTGATCGGTATTCGGGAGTTTTAGCCTATGCTCGAGAAGTATAAGACGGTCAGGCAGCAAGCCAGTGCTGAGATCGTCATCAAGAAGTCCCGTTTTATCGGTTTTGCGAAGCCTGTGGAATCGGAAGAGGAAGCTGTTGCTTTCATCAATGAGATCAAGCAGCTGCACAAGCAGGCGACGCATAACTGCTCGGCTTATATGGTAGGAGAGCGGGACCAATTCCAGAAGGCCTCCGATGACGGAGAGCCAAGCGGTACGGCGGGCAAGCCGATTCTCGAGGTCATCAAGCATAAGGGGCTGAAAAATGTCGCCGTCGTCGTGACGCGGTATTTTGGCGGCATTATGCTTGGTGCGGGCGGTCTCGTCAGAGCGTACACGGACGGCGCGGTTGCGGGCATCGAAGCAGCAGATGAGATCGTCAATGTGCTTCATCGCGAAGTGTTCGTTGATGTGGACTATACGTGGTACGGCAAGCTGGAGAATGAGCTGCACGGCAAGGGAACGCGGGTAGGCGGGACGGATTTCACCGATCGCGTCATCGTGCGCTGCTTGCCGGAAGCGCCTGAGGCAGATGCGTTTATCGCTTGGATAACCGATCTGACACAAGGACAAGCGGTCATTACAGAAGGCGAAAATATTTATTATATTGAAGGCGAATAAGTAGAAGAGGAGCGTCAGCATAGGCTGATCTCCTCTTTTTTTTGTTTAATGGAATGTTTGCAAAGAATCGGTCATAAGAAAAGGCTATGAAAGTCATTAGATTTTCTAAATTTATGATTGACTTAATCCCAGTTTGGATGCTACATTATTAATACCTAGTAACTTAATAGGAATTATGTTAATACTTGTTTTGCTACACCTACGGCACGAGCCGATGGTCTGGAGGTAAAGTCACAGTGAATGCTATGTTTCGCGGGAAAGGTTGGAGCTTCGGCTTTCGAAGCGCCATACTGCTTTATTTTGTCATCCTTATTGTACTACCTATCTTCGGCATTTACACGCAATCATTCTCTCTTGGATGGGCCCCTTTCTGGGAAAGCATTTCTGATCCATTAGCTTGGAAAGCTGTGCTGCTTACGGTGAAATTGGCAGTGATCGCAACAGTTCTTAACATGTTCCTTGGTACGATGATCGGCTGGGTGCTCATTCGCTATCGCTTTCCCGGACGACGCTTGCTTAACAGTCTGGTTGACTTGCCTTTTGCACTGCCTACAGCGGTTGGCGGCCTTATGATTTTGCTGCTGCTTGGACCTAATAGTCTAGTAGGGGGCTTGGCAGAGAAGATCGGTATCGAGATTGTATTCCACGAGCCAGCAATTATCATAGCGATGCTGTTCGTTACGTTTCCTTTCGTCATTCGCGCTATTCAGCCGCTGCTGGAGGAAATGGACAAATCGGAGGAGGAAGCGGCTTATACGCTGGGCGCAACGCGCTCGAAGACGTTTTTTAGCGTAATATTGCCTACGATGCTTCCAGGAATTTTGAGCGGCGCCATGCTGGCCTTCTCCCGCGGAATTGCGGAATTCGGTGCGGTCGTGCTCGTAGCCGGCAACATTCCAGGCAAAACATTAATCGCTTCAGTTTATATTTTCGGAGAAATTGAAAGCAGTAATCCGCAAGGAGCGGCTGCCGTATCGGTGCTGCTGCTCACGCTATCCTTCCTCATCCTATGGACGGTTAACCTCATTCAAGGCAGGAGGAGCGGCCAATGATGAGAAAATTGTGGATTACGCTAACTTATATCGTATTTGGTTTATTGCTCGTCGTGCCGCTGGTCAAGATTTTTACTGGCTCATGGGCAGATGGCTGGAGCGGCTTCGTAGAAGGGATTACGAGACCTCAGTCGCTTCATGCGCTAATGATGACGGGAATTATTGTCGTAGTTGTAACCGCTTTGAATACGGTATTTGGCATTATGCTTGCGATGTATCTCGTTCGCGCCGAATGGATCGGACGGCGGATGAAGCGGCTGCTCAATAGCTTGGTTGATTTGCCGTTCGCAGTATCGCCGGTTATCGGTGGTTTGATGATCGTTCTTATTCTTGGCCCGAATACGGTAATCGGCACCATGTTCGAGGACGCAGGCTTTAAAATCGTATATGCGCTGCCGGGGATGATTCTCGCGACCTTGTTCGTGACGTTCCCGCTTATGGTGCGCGAGGTGATGCCCGTCCTTCAGGAAATCGGTGCGCAGCAAGAGGAAGCGGCGTCAACGCTTGGCGCCTACTCCTGGTATACGTTCTGGAAAGTAACGTGGCCTTCGATCCGTTGGGGCGTTATCTACGGCGTAGTGCTGACGGTAGCGCGGTCGCTCGGCGAATTCGGCGCGGTTCTCGTTGTGTCAGGCAATATTATGAATAAGACGCAAACCGCAACAACGCTCGTTTATCAGGATGTCGAAAATTTCAACGTGGTCGCCGCCAATGGCGTTGCACTAGTTCTTGCGGCATTTTCCGTCGGACTGCTGCTGCTAATGGAATGGGCGAAAAAACGAAAGGAAGTGCATTAAGCCATGCATATAGAAGTACGGAACTTAAACAAGAACTTTGGCGATTTTCATGCAGTGAAGGATGTCAGTTTTGAAATCGAAAAAGGTCATTTGATCGGCTTGCTCGGACCGAGCGGCGGCGGTAAAACGTCCATACTTCGTATGCTGGCGGGACTTGAGTCCCCTTCCTCGGGCGATATTATTTTCCACGGGAAGCGGGTCAACGACCTGCCCCCTCAGGAGCGAGGAATTGGCTTCGTGTTTCAAAACTATGCTTTGTTCAAGCATATGAACGTATATGACAACATTGCTTTCGGCCTCAAAGTGAAGAAGCAGTCAAAGGAGCAAATCCGCGATCGCGTCATGTATTTGGTTGAGCTTACCGGCCTTAAAGGGTTTGAGCATCGTTATGCGCATCAGTTGTCCGGCGGACAACGCCAGCGCGTTGCCTTCGCCAGAGCGCTTGCGCCAGAGCCGCAGCTGCTCCTCCTCGACGAGCCGTTCGCAGCGATCGACGCAAAGATTCGTACGGAGCTTCGAACTTGGCTGAAGGAAATGATCGAGCGCGTCGGCATTACATCCATCTTCGTTACGCATGACCAAGAGGAAGCGATCGAAGTAGCCGATGAAATTATGATTATAAGCAAGGGCAAGCTAGAGCAAAAGGGCAGCCCATGGGACATTTATAAAAATCCGGAAACGCCTTTTGTCGCGAGCTTTATTGGCGAATCTACGATTGTGGACAATATCGCGCAGCTCAAAGGTTTTGAGGATGCGGCAAGCCGTCCTGGCACTAAAGCACTTATTCGTCCGGAATATATCGAGATCGGCAAGCCGGGAGAAATTAAGCTGGCTAGCGCTACGCTTCCTGGCAAAGTGAAGCATTTGCATTTCCGCGGCAGCGAGTGGATGGTGGAGCTGCTCGTTGGAGATACGAAGCTGATCACCTACCGTTCGCTTGAGAAGGAAGTGCTGCATCCAGGCGATCAAGTAAGCGTGCTTGTGCACCGTGCTTACTTGTTCAATGACAACGAGAGCTGGATTGCGGAAAATAAATTGAAGGTCGATCCGATGCCTATTCATATTTAACCAATACGAGATGTAGAAAGAGTTGTATGCGAACATGAAAATCAATCGAGCAACAAGTCAGCGTATGTTCGTGCTGCTGCTTGCTGTGGTTATGCTGCTCGTTACGGCAGGCTGCGGCAAGGATAAGCAAGCGAGCGAGCATGGAGCTGGGTCTACCGTACAAGACGGCGATGTAACACTTGTAATCGGTGCATATTCGGTGGTGAAGGATGCGTTCGCTGAGCTGCTTCCAGCATTCCAAGCCCATTGGCTGCAGGAGACAGGACAGAAGGTAGCTTTTCAGGAATCATATGAGGCTTCGGGCACGCAAGCACGCGCTATTGCAGGCGGCTTCGAGGCGGATGTAGCGATTCTAGCAATGGAAGGCGATCTGGACAAAATAGCCGACGCCGGCTTTATCACACATGATTGGAAGGCTCAGAGCAGTGGCGGGATGATTACGAACTCCATCGTTGTATTGGGAACAAGGTCCGGCAATCCGCTTGCAATCAAGGACTGGAATGATTTGACGCGCGATGGCGTTAAGGTGCTCTATCCAAATCCGAAGACATCCGGCGGTGCGCAGTGGGACATCAACGCTATTTACGGCGCTGGACTGAAGCAATCCGAGGAGAAGAGCGGCAAGAAGGATGAGGATTATGCGAAAAGCTTTCTAAAGTCGGTTCACGCTAACGTTGAGTCGCTTGACAAGAGCGGACGCGCATCGATGGCTGCCTTCGAATACGGCGTAGGCGATGTCATTGTGACTTATGAGAACGAGCTGCTTGCGCGAATAAAGAAGGGCGTCGATTACGACATTGTCATTCCGAAGAGTACGATTCTTATCGAGAATCCGGCAGCGATCGTCGATAAAAATGCTGACAAGCATGGCACCCGCAAGGTAGCCGAAGCTTTTATCGCCTATCTGCATAGCGAAGAAGCGCAGCGCTTGTTCGTCGAGCATGGCTTCCGCGCGGTTGACGAGAAGGTAGCTGCCGATACGAAGGACCGTTACACCGTGCCGGAGCAGCTATTTGATATTTCATACCTGGGCGGCTGGTCTGAGGTTAGAGCTAACCTTTATTCGAAGAAGGGCGTTTGGTATCAGGTATTGGCGGATATTTAAATGCACGATAAAAGCATATGAAACGTAGCGGAAAACCTCCGTTCCACGCGACTCCGAAAGCGAGTCAGGCGCATGGAACGGAGGTTTTGTTTGTGCGTACAAAAGCTTCGTTCGCAAACAGCAGATGACGCTTCTGTCATATATATTGCATTCATTGATTAAAACTGGTTAATAATAGTGCACGACGAGGAAGCTATTGCAAGAAAAAAAGCAGCTGAATTTTACAGCATAAATAGAAAAAATATATGTTGCCGATTAAATGTTGTATAATGATAAAGCAAATTGCTATTATTTTTATTGTTAATATACTTTTGAATGAAGAAGGAGAGCTGCTAAACTTATGGCTAAACAAAATGATTTTATTTCTGGATGGTTCAATCATCGCAAAGTGCTGCTTGCATTACTGGATACCGTTCGTGATGAGCATCTACAATACAAGCCTTGGGAAAAAGCAATGTCGCTGTCCGGCCTAGTTCTCCATATCAATGGATCGATGGGCATGTTCGCGAATACGGTAAAGAATGGGGAATTTACGCCCCCAGCAGCACCAAAGCCGTTTGAGTCGATTGAAGAGCTGAAAGCAATCATACAAGCCGATACAGAGGCTACGAAAGCGGTGCTTGAAGCACTCTCTGATGAGCAATTAGAGGGCATTGTTGAATTTAAAGGGTTGAAGATGACTGGAATCGCTTTTCTCGAGAACGGCAAGGATCATGAAATTCATCATAAAGGACAATTGTTCACTTATCTTCGGTTGCTTGGAATCGAAGAGCTGCCGTTTTTCGTAAGCCGCTCATAGGCTGCGATAAAATTTCAGAGTTGGGATGAAGCGAAGATGGAAAAAATAAATAAAGTAGGGCTGGACGCGGCATTTCAAGCTTTTCTCGCGCAGGAGGTCTTCATGCATAGTGAAGCCACCTCCTTCGTTTTTGTCCGAAATTTTAAGGTTAACCTGACCAATGCTTTTACAGCTGGAGATGGTCCATACCGGGTTGCTCTGCACTTTGACGGGATTGGCTGGCTGCGTATGGAAGGGCTTACCCATTTTGAAGTGACGGTGGATGGAAAGCTGCTGCTTGCCGGATTTGATGATAGAGGCAGGATGAACGTAGCTTTGCACTTAGGAAAGGAGCCGTTTCCGGAATGAATGGAGAAGCAGTGAAATCAAAGCGAAAACTGTTGGCCGTGTTTGCGCACCCGGATGACGAATCGTTTATTTGCGGCGGAACGCTGGCTAAGTACGCAAGCATGGGGGTTGAAATCACGCTCGTAAGCGCCACGCGGGGTGAAATGGGCCGCCGGATGGGCAATCCTCCTTACGTGAATAGAGAGTCTATGCCGGCCATACGGGAGCAAGAGCTGCGGAAAGCTTGTGAGGCGCTCGGCATCAAGCGGCTTATTTTTTTTGATATTCGTGACAAGATGGTTGAATTTTATAATTCGGAGAGTTTAATTGAAAAAATAGCCGTTCTCATGGATGAGATCAAGCCCGATGTGGTTCTTACATTTCATGAAAGATTTGGCGGGCATCCTGACCACTGTGCAATCGGAAAAGCAACGAATGAGGCTTTTCATCGCACGCGCCAGCAGGGATCTCTCTATTTCATCAGCTTTGGCGATGCCATGGAGAGTCCCGAGCGATATGGCTACACGAAGAAAGAAGTCGTCAAAATCGATGTTCGCCAGCATTTGGAAGCGAAGCTTGCTGCGTTCCGTGCGCATCGCTGTCAAACGGAAATGGACGAGTGGGTGTGGAAGCCGAATCGCGATGCATTGGCAAGGCTCGGCTCGCATGAATATTTTCTAGCTGGAAGTCAATTTCATTCGCTTGTTATTCATCATGATTTGTTTCAATCGCCTCGTGCGCTTTAAAAGGTCAACGTATTTCGTTCAAAGCAGCCGCTGCGAGTGTACTTAGCACCGCATTGTCCATGGGCGGGTTGTGAAGACCCGCTCGAACATCGCGGTAATACCGCTCCAGCGGCAATGTTTTGGACAAGCTTGCTCCGCCCACTATACGCATCGCAATATCGACCACTTTAATCGCATTATTCACGGCAACGTATTTGGCTAGCCCAAGCTCTGGCTTCAAGAATGGGCGGTTTTCGGGCTCCTGATCCCATCGGTCAGCCGCCGCGTACAGAAGACAACGGGCCGTTCGGAGCTCGGCTTCCATTTGTCCGATTGCCTGCTGGATCATGGGAAGCTCGGCGATTGGGCTTTGAAGGTGGTTGGGTCGGTACGTTTTAGCAAAGTTAATGGCGAAATCACGCGCTGCCAATGCAATGCCTACATAGCAAGCAGGAATATGGAGCAGCCAACCGCCGCCATCGTCCACTCCTTTGCCCGAGAGACGGGAGTCATCGGAAGCGAAGACATCGTTTAATACGACATCATGGCTGCCGGTGCCTCGCATGCCAATCGTATCCCACGTTTCAATGATGCTTACCCGCTCGTTTTTGTATATTAGAAAATCTGCTGTTGTTTCTTCTTCTGGAATATAAGCCGTTACGACAAAACGATCGAGAATCGGAGATAGGGTACTAAACGTTTTGCGTCCTGTAATGAGCCAGCCTCCGCCATCACGAATGGCAGTGGTTTCGGGCTTGCCGCCGCGACTCGGACTTCCAGAGGCAGCTTCACTTGCGAATGTATTGATCATAGCGCCATCGGCAACGATCGCTTGGCACAGCTCGCCGAACAACCGATCCGGCCATTTGCGCGTCGTTCTAAGATGCAGCACTTGTCCGATATGCCAGCCGACAGCAAGTGCTGTCGAACCGTCCCCGTAAGCTAATCGCTCCTGCAGCGCTACTAATTCGTGAAGCGATGCTTCATCGCCCCCAAATTCGCTCGGAACTGTAAGCTTTAAGTAACCGGCGTCGCGGAGATCTGCAAAGTTTTCATGCGGGAAGGAACCTTCCCGGTCGTGTACAGCCGCTCTTTCGGCAAAACGAGCAGCAAGTGCCTCTATTTTCTCGGCGCGCGCTCTTTCCTCATCATTACGTATATATTGATCAATTATCCGCCCCAATTATAAAACACTCCTTCAATAAACGTATAATTTACTTATCCGTATTTTACCATAACCAACGACTACGAGGTACAGTTTGAAAATGAACGCTCAACTCGCCTTAATGCTTTGCAAGACGGCGTGGTTACAATGGGGGATGTGGGTGTTCTGCGTTAAACGAAGCGGCTTAAAACGTAAAATCGTGCAGCGTGCCCCCTTTGTATGACCATCTGAATGCGATTCGATCGAAAATAGATCTAGAATCTAGACCTAAGTTTCGCAAATCAGCAACACACCAAATGACCATCTGATCGCCACGTCGTGAAAATGAAATTAATTTTTAAGTGTGGGGCTGCGTTATAGCAGCGCACTTGAGTGAATTTTTGAAGCGTATAATTAAAATAGAAATAGGACGGAGCAGTTTCGAACACCGCTCCGTCCAATTTTCAAGCAAGCAGACTATTCATTTTCATTTTACAATTAAAACATTGGGAACACGTAGCGCACTAAGAAGTACAATGCTCCGAAGAAGATGACGATGTAGGCAGCATATTTGATGAATGTAGAAGCTACCAAGCTTGAATCTGATTTTTTCTCTACATGACGTTCTTCGATTTCAAGATTTCGTTGACTGGTTGACATTTGAACCACTCCTTTAGTGAATTGGTTAATCTCCAATACCCTGTAAAGAGAATGATGAATCAGTACGAGCCGTCTCATGCAGCATATATCGAGCTTTTTCGATTATTGCTCGGGAAATAGTCGAACCTATGCCTGGCTACCGTAAATGACAGAAATGGGATCGCCATTCCTGGAATGGAGTAATCGGCTTCATGCCGCGCTAGACGCAGTTGATCCAGCAGATGTAGAGGATGTGTGCAGGTTAAGTGCGGAAATAGAGTAAAAAGGCAGTCAGATAACATGATGAATACCTTGATAAAAATGGCTTGACATTGGAGGGCACTCCAATGTTAATTTGAATTCATGGAAAAACTTTATTCTATACAAGAGGTTTCACGAATGCTTGGGATCCCGAAGGATACGCTTCGATACTATAACCGAATTGGCATCGTATCGCCGTCTCGGGAAGACAATCGGTACCGCATGTATTCGAAGAACGACCTCATCGATCTGATGAATATTCAAATCATGCAGTATGCTGACTTTTCTCTTGACGAAATCAAGGGGAAGTTTGGGTTCCACAGGATGGAGAATGTAGACCCTGCTTATTGCCAGGAGGTTGTTGCGTTCCTCGATGAGAAGAATGCAGAAACACGCAAAAATGTCATTCCAAAGCGAGCGATCGAAGATCCGGTCTGCCTCATGGACGATCGTGTCGCTTCTGATCGTTCGATTGATGATCATTCTTGGCATAACGGCATTTCATGACGTTTCGGCACTTTCGGATACGTTAATAGATTCTATAGCCATCGTAATTTATGTCGCATTTATCATATTGGGCATAAGAATGAAGAAAAAAGAGGCCGGAGGTCAGTCGGGACCAGTCAAATAGGTTAGAGTGAATCAATGAAGCTTTACTCCCTACAGCATTGTAATCATTACGCTAAACGTGAAACGTTAGTTGAAAAGCACATGGATGAGCAGGCGCTGTGGTGGCCTGCTCATTTTATTAAGCAAACTTGCAGTTTAGTTATAACCATTCTATTCCTTGAAAATTATGGAAGCTATGGTACAATTCGAGGTAGGCAGTATTTTATAAGGGACATTGGGGGGATGCTTTAATGAATTCTCATATTCAACTCCGACAAATGCAAAGTGAAGATGTTGATGTCGTTTTCCAAGCACTTGATGACCACAAAATTGGGAAACCACTAGACTATATTAAGAGGTGCTGGGAAGAAAATAAATCTGGAGAACGGGTTACTCTTGTAGCCTTCTACGACGAGAAGTTTGCCGGATGGTTACATCTTTTATCTAAATCAAGTTATCCGTATTTCGAAGAAAAAGGCATTCCAGAGATCAACAACTTTGATGTAGTTCCCTCCTTACGCCGACTTGGCATCGGCAATGCATTGATGGATGCTATCGAGCAAGTTGCATTCAAAAAATTCGATATTGTTGGTATCGGTGTGGGACTCTTTTATGATTATGGAAATGCACAACGACTATACGCTAAGCGGGGCTACATCCCCGATGGAAGAGGAATAATAAATGAAGACAAGCAGGTGGAGCCTGGCAGTTATGTGCTAGTTGGACACGAGCTGGCTTTGTATTTGATTAAAGAGAAAAAAGGAAGCTCTTGATGGTGTTAAAAAAGGGACGTAAACACAGTAATGTGTTTGCGTCCTTATTGTTGTCTAAAGGTTTTTTTGGATTTAATAAATGACCGATTATAAATCATTCATGCTGGCGATCTCGGAATTAATATCGACGTATACTGCCATCGCTTCGCGCATGAATGCTGCCAGACCGTCACCAAACTGGTCGATGTTTTTAGTGAACCGTCCATCATCCACATACAGTTGCCCTAATCCATTGAAGGCTTCAAGCGAGTAGTAGTGGCCCTTGCTGTTCAAAAATTGATACCATTCACCAATTGCCGCTTGAGCTACTTCTGATTCAGGGGCGCAGTTCCGAATGGCCGCAATTTTTACGAAAATCGCAACCATTTCTTCAGACATTCCTGCTTGTTCTTCCTTAGACAGGCTTTCAATTGAAGCGTTAGCCTTGTCGACGGCCTCATCCCCCCAACGTTCCCGTGCTTCCTGTTCATAAGGGTTATGGCTGAAATCAAAGCCTTCAAACTTCTCTTTGTTTGACATTTGAATCTCTCCTTTCGTGTGCCGGATTGTCTTATCAATCGTCGCTATCATATTATCGAGGCGGGCACGTTTATCGAGCAGCATCTTTTGATGCAATTCCAATGCTTCCAGTCGATCGAATGACGGATCGTTGATAATCTCACTAATTCTTTTTAGCGGCAGGCCAATTTCTCTAAAGAACAGGATTTGTTGCAGCATCTCGAGATTGGTGTCGGAGTATAGGCGATAACCGGCGTCTGTTACCTGAGCGGGTGATAACAATCCAATTTCATCATAATGATGCAGCGTACGGACGCTAATACCGACCAAATCTGCTACTTCTTTTACTCTCAACGGTTATGACCTCCTTCAACTCCGATTATAGAGTATCACGCAACGTGAGAGTCAACATCAAGATTTCATCCAGTCAGTGGAATCCACGAAAATGTTGGGACGCTAAAGAAGAGTAAATTGAGTTATCTATTAGCAATAATAGCTTACTAAAGTTGAGAAACCATAAAAAAATTAGTAAACTATAGTTATTGAAGGGGAGAGTGAAAATGGCCGATTTGGCAGCTAAGATTGAAATAGGAATTAGTACATTTTTGGAGACAACACCGGACCTGGTGACGGGAGAGGTCATCAGCCATGCTGAACGGCTGCGCCATGCGGTTGAGGAGATCGTGCTCGCCGATCAGGTGGGCCTGGATGTTTATGGAATCGGGGAGCACCATCGTGCAGATTATGCAGGCACCTCGCCTGCTGTCGTACTGGCAGCGGCGGCTGCTATGACGAAGAAGATTAGACTTACGAGTGCCGTTACCGTATTGTCCTCAGACGATCCTGTTCGCGTCTATCAAGCTTTTTCCACGCTTGACGGCATCTCTAACGGACGTGCTGAAATTATGGCGGGCAGGGGTTCGTTTATTGAATCCTTTCCACTCTTCGGATACAGCCTGGATGATTATGAAGAGCTATTCGATGAGAAGCTGGAGCTGCTTCTTGCGATTAGAGCTTCGGAGAAGGTAACTTGGCGCGGCGGTCACCGCCCAGCAATCGATAACCTTGCTGTTTATCCAAGGTCCGTTCAGAGCCCGCTGCCGGTCTGGATTGCAAGCGGCGGGAATGCACAGTCGGCAATTCGGGCAGGAACGCTTGGCCTTCCGATCGCCTTCGCCATCATCGGCGGTATGCCTGAGAGCTTCGCACCGTTAGTTGCTCTCTATAAGGAAGCGGCTGCACGTGCCGGACATGATCCGAACAAGCTGGAAATTGCAACACATTCGCATGGATTTGTCAGCGATACAACGGAGCAGGCGGCTGATTTATTTTTCCCTTCAACGCAGGCTCAAATGAACGTCATCGGGCGTGAGCGCGGCTGGAGACAGCATTACGATCGTGCAGCATATGATTCCGCTCGCAGTCTGCGAGGAGCTCTCTATGTCGGAGATCCTGAATATGTCGCGGAAAAAATTGTTTTGCTGCGCAAAAATTTAGGAATAACCCGTTTCTTCCTGCATGTCAATGTCGGCACGATGCCGCATCGTGAAGTGCTGCGCGCCATCGAGCTTCTCGGCACCAAAGTTGCACCGATTGTTCGAAAGGAACTTGCCCGAAACGAGGCATAGACTGAGGCGTGGTGCGATTAGTAACATAAAATGTGTGGCCGCAAGCTGGCTGCGCATTTTTTTGTATATAAGGAAAAATTCTACTTTTCTATTAGCAGGATGATGGTAATATAGAAAGAGATCGATCATTTTTTTGAAAAAGTTTCGTTAGATTTTTGTCATCAATGGCATCTCACATATATAGAAGCTGTTTTTCCATTTTCAGCGCGATGAAGTAAAGCCGTAAATACGTGAATAGGGAGCGATTAACCGTCATGATCATTGAAACCAAAATGATTGAAAAGCCGGCTTTTACCGTTGTAGGCATTACCGATTCGATTCAATTTGATTCGTCGCTGCCGCCATCGGAGAACAAAATTGCTACGCTGTGGGGCGTATTCGGGAAGCGTATTCCAGAAATAGCGGGTCAGCTCGGCTGGCGCAGCTTTGGTCTTATGCTGCAAAACCCGGATAACCCGCCTGGTGCGCCGTTCGAGTACACAGCCGCTGTACAAGTCAATCCAGGCAGCGACATTCCAGACGGTATGATTCGTTTCGAAGTGCCGGCTGCGCGCTATATCGTGCTGACTCTTCGCGGCGAGCTTGATTGCATCAGCGAAGGTTTCAGTTATTTCTGGGGTGAATGGCTGCCTAACAGTTCATATGAATATGACGGAGGCAGCCGCACTGGCAAATATGAATTCGAGTTTTATGACCAGCGTTACACGCAGCCGGACGATCCGAATTCCGAGATTGATCTGTATTTCCCTATTCGCGTAAAATCTTGACGGAGGGAGCAGCTTATCATGCAAAAGACAATAGCTGTTGAGTTGGTCGAAGTGGCGCCATTCCCTTCGATTTCACGATGCTGTACCCCGTGCGGAAGAAATTGCAAGTCAACAAATACAGTTAGAATGCGCTACATAGTTTAATCTAAAGCAGGTTTCAAGGCTGTCGGTTTACCGACAGCCTTACCTGTGTTTACAAGCCTATTTGTTTCATCAGCCGTTCAGGAATAGATGTGATCCGATTTGATCGGATTTGCAAATTTGTAAATCGTCGCCCTTATCGTTCGAACGACTAAATTTTGAATGTAAGGTTCTATTTTTTGGCGCCCTGAATATAGTAGTTAACGAAGCCCTATTGTTGCAGGTCTGCCGTAATGATTGCAAAACAATAGAATAGGGCAGCAGGAGGCATAAAAGTTGAACGAGGCACGGAAGCAGATTCAGATGAACGAAGAGAAAAGCTATAGCAGCAGGGACGTACTGTATGAGATTGAACAAACGATCGAGGAGCTGGAAATTTATTTAGAAGCAAATCCGGATGATGAGATCGCACAGGTGCAGTATCAGCAATTTTTAAACAAACGGGAGAACTTTACGCTTTTTTTGTCGGAAGCAGGCAATGGGATTTATTATTCCGAAATGCAGGCATAACCAAATAGAGTGAATCGGTCTTGATGTTTACGATTTGCCAAAAAGGTCTAAAAGATGCTGGGAGCAGGCAACTGTTTCCCGGCATTTTTTTGTGCAAATAAGCAGCTAATGAGTCAAACGTACTAAAAACGACAACCTTCTACGAATAATTTAGATCAGACAGAAGCAATAGCATAGGGGAGAAATGATGAAGATCAATCAAGCTTTTCGTATGAAAAAGATAAATGTAAAACGACTGCTGCTCATAGGTGCAGTCTTGTTCATTGTCGCCTTGCTTGGCGGATGGGCAGTTTTTCGCTATTTTGTAAGCGTGCAGGATATTGGGCAGCTTGAGGTGCCGCTGCCAGCAGCCACGATTTTGTACGACCAAAATGGAACGGAAGCGACCCGTATTTCATTCAATAAAATTGAAGAAATCAAGTATGATGACATGCCAAAGCATATGGTGGATGCGGTTGTTGCGGTAGAGGACAGACGCTATTTTGAACATAATGGGATGGATATGCGAGCGATCGGGCGCGCTTTTTGGACAAATTTTACATCAGGTGGCACGGTTCAAGGCGGCAGTACAATTACGCAGCAACTGGCCAAAAACGTCTTTCTGTCGCATGAGCGGACTTGGTCACGGAAGTGGAATGAGGTGCTTCTCGCGAAGAAGATTGAGGAGAACTATAACAAACAGGAAATTATAGAGATGTACCTCAATCAGATTTACTACGGCGAAGGAGCTTGGGGAATCGATAGGGCGTCGAATACTTATTTTGGCAAGCAGCCTAAGCAGCTTACAGTAGCGGAAGCAGCTCTGCTCGCAGGCTTAATTAAGGCACCTTCCGCGCTTACTCCTTATAAGCATTTGGATAAAGCGCTTGAGAGAAGGAATGTTGTCCTTCAGCTCATGAAGGATCAAGCATTGATTAGCGAGGAAGTATACAATAAGGCCATTCGTGAACCGATTCAGCTTTTAAGCTCAAAGCCTAATCGTGTAGACGACATCAGCTATCCTTATTATGTCGATCAAATCATCCGCGAGGCTATGTCGCAATATGGATTATCGGAAAATGAGGTGCTGCAGGGCGGGCTTCGCATTTATACGGAGTTGGATACGAAAATGCAGCAGTCGGCGGAACAGGTTTATGCGACGGAGTCACTGTTCCCGGATAGTGCAGCAGATCAGCTTATCCAAAGCGGCGCTGTCCTCGTTGATCCTCGTGATGGCGGCATTCGGGCGCTAGTCGGAGGAAGAGGGGAGCAGCCGTTCCGCGGCTTCAATCGGGCGACGCAGCTAAAGCGCCAGCCCGGCTCAACGATCAAGCCCATAGCAGTCTATACGCCTGCACTAGAGCTTGGCTATAAGCCAAGCGACGAGCTTGTGGATGAGCCGATAAACATTAACGGTTATGAGCCGCAGAACGCAGACGGATCCTTTCATGGCGAAGTGTCGCTGTATGAAGCATTAATTAACTCTTATAATATACCAGCTGTGAAGCTGTTGAATGAGATGGGAATCGAGAAAGGAATCGATGCGGCAACGCGTTTCGGCATTCCTTTGACGGAGCAGGATCGCACGCTGGGACTTGCGCTTGGCGGTCTTCATGATGGCGTATCGCCGCTTAACATGGCCGAAGCCTTCGGCGTATTCGCGAATGATGGCGTTCGCCAAAATGCGCATGCCATTTCGCGCATCGAGTCGGCTGACGGGGAAGTGCTGGCTGTATTTGATCAGAGTGCGGGCAGTAAGAAAGTAACGGATTCTGACATAGCACGCACGATGACCGCTATGCTGGAGGGAGTCATAAAGGAAGGAACAGGTGTAGCTGCAAAGCTGCAGGATCGCCCGCTTGCCGGCAAGTCAGGTACGACACAAATGCTCGGAACGACAGGCTATGGCGCGAAGGATAATTGGTTTGTCGGATACACGCCTCAGCTTGTAGGCGCCGTTTGGCTGGGCTACGATCAGAGCGACAGCAGCCATTATTTGTCGACAAGCTCCAAGGCCGCAGCTGTCGTATTCCAGGCTATGTTCGCTGGAGCATTAAAGGATGAGCCGGTCATCCCTTTTCCAAAGGCTCCTGATCTTTTTCCGAAGAAGAAGGACAAGGACAAGAAAAAGGAATCGGATAAGGATCGTGACCGAAAAAAGGAAAGGGAAGACAAGAAGGATCGGAAAGAAAGAGAAAAGGATAAAAAGAGAGATAGAGATAAAGACGATGATAGAGATAAAGACGATGATAGAGGAAAGGGACGTAACAAGAGGGAAGACAATGATTAAAGTACGGTTCGGAAAATAGAGCAGAGGGGAGGTGAAGCCTCGAAATGCGCTGGCAGCCATTTCGAGCGTTCACCTCCTCTTGTTTATGCCCGCCCAGTGCCGTTATTTCCCTTTGGCTACGATGAACCCGACCAGAACGATAGCAAGACCGGTCCATGTGCGCCAATTTGGCGATTCCCGCAAAAAGATAAACCCCATCAGCAGCGAAATGAACATTTCCAATCCCTTCGAAGCAAGCAGCACATACCCAAGATTACCAATTGCTTTGTACCCCAGCTTTATCCCGTAGCCAATGCAGAGATTCGCGCAAAGGAACAATGGCAATGCCAATAGCTGAAACTTTAGCGTAGACCAAAACTGCGGATCGATATGCTTGCTTTGATAAGAGAAAACAACATTTACAATGAGCAGCCCAGTCAACAGCAGCGAAGAGCTATAAATATAATACAAGGTGACCTCCAAATTTTTTTGTCCTCTACAAATAATGTTTCCATCAGCCAACACTTTTATGAAAAAATAGCTTGCTGCGAAACGCAATAAAAGGGTTTAATTTTTTGATGTACGAATAGATAACGTTTTGGCGAAAGGATTAGGGATCGCTTATGGTGTTTTTTTGACAATTCGTATATGCTAGTTTTAAATGAAGGGACTGATTCTATGATTCTGGAAGTTGCAGTCTTGCAGGTTAAATCGGGATTGACAGACGATTTTGAGCGTAGTTTCAAGAAAGCCTCGGCGATCATTTCCAGCATGAAGGGCTATATTAGCCATGAGCTTCAGAAATGCATGGAAGAAGACCGGAAATACATATTGCTAGTGAAATGGGAGACGCTTCAGGATCATACGGAGGGCTTTCGGGGATCAGAAGCGTATTTGGAGTGGAAAAGCTTGCTTCACCATTTCTACGATCCGTTCCCTACTGTTGAGCACTACGAAGCTGTGGATCTGGGCTAGCTGGATTTTAAACATGAAATTGAAAATAGGCATAGAGGGTGAAGAGCATTCAAGATTTTATACCATTGCATCTCTGCTTCGATGGTGTTGGTCGAGAGGTTGAAGTATTAGATGTCATTCAAGTGGATGATGATATTTATAGAGTCGAGGAAAATCCTGTTTTTACGGAAAAGGTCGGTTTCGGCGACGTTATTCGTGTGAAAACAACGAACGATGTATCCATCTATATAGAAACGATTGAAAAATCAAAGTTCACCAGACATAACTGGCTCCTTAGCAAAGAAGTGATTTACTCGCTGGAGCTGAAAATTTTAAAAAACAAAATTCGTGAATGGGAAGGCAAGAGCCAGCAAGTATTCGGAGGTATCTTTATTGTAAACCTGCCAATGAATACGAATGTCGATATAAACGGCGAGGTGCAAAAAGTTATAAAAATGGTTCAAAAATAAGCAGCGAGCGAAGCGGAGGCGAAGAAAACGATGGAGCTTGGATTAAAGGGCAAGGCAGCAATCATTACTGGCGGCAGCAAAGGAATTGGGCTGGCAACGGCATTGCTGCTGGCTGCGGAAGGCGCTGAGGTTGCGATTGTCGCTAGGGAGCTAGAGTCGCTTCAGCAAGCTGCAGCGCAAATCAAGGAGCAGACAGGCAAAGAGGCTTTCGTTATTAGCGCCGACGTATCGAAGCCGGAGGATGCCGATCGAGCGGTAGCTTTGGCGGCAGCGCGCTTTGGAGGCGTCAACATTCTTATCAATAATGCAGGAACGTCGGCCGCTCGGCCATTCGAGCAGGTCGGGGCTGAGGCGTGGACGGCTGATCTTGATTTGAAGCTGCTCGGAGCCGCTCAATTCTCACGCGCGGTGCTGCCGCATATGCGGCAGGCAGGCGGCGGAGCTATCGTAAACGTAACGGCAATCGGCGGGAAAACGCCAGGCGCTTCCTCGCTGCCGACCTCCGTCAGCCGTGCAGCAGGCTTAGCGCTAACCAAGGCGATGAGCAAGGATTTGGCTGCTGACCGCATACGCGTTAACGCGGTGTGCATCGGACTAATTCGAAGCGCGCAAATCGAGCGCATGTGGCAGGCCAAGGCACCTGAGCTGAGCTGGGACGAGTTTGCAGCCGACAAGCGCCATGGCATACCGCTTGGGCGGATTGGAAATGCGCAAGAGGCAGCCAATGTCATTGGCTTTCTCGTATCGGATGCTGCGTCCTTCGTGACGGGAACCTCCGTCAATATTGACGGAGGCCTATCTGCGGTGCTGTAAGCTGCTGCAATAAAGATAATAAAAGCTCCATGCAGATTCCCGTATCGCACGGCTGTCTGCAGGAGCTTTTTTTTCACGACTTGCCGCTTATAGCTAATGCTTAGCCTCATTTACGGATGTATTAAAATATGGTATTTGCTAATTTTGAAAAAGTATACTACCATTAAATTATAATCATTCTAAAGTAAGCCCTTGCATTAAGGAAATGCTTTTAAGTGCAGGCTTTTAAATAAAAGGAGGTATCCTTGCATGTTAAACATCACGGCAGAAATGGACCGAATTAATCGGCATTTGATGGCGAACGGATACAAACTAACGACGCAGCGCGAGATCATATTGCGCGTGCTGCTTGAGAACGAAATGGATCATTTGAGCGCAGAAGGCGTATTTATGCTCGTGAAGCAAAAATATTCCGAGATTGGCCTTGCTACGGTATATCGGACGCTTGAGCTGCTGGCCGAGCTGCATGTTGTGGAGAAAATGAATTTCGGAGACGGCGTAGCCCGTTATGATCTTCGCGGCGACGTGAATGAGCATATGCATCATCATCTCATATGCGATGAATGCGGCTCGCTCAAGGAAATTAAAGAAGATTGGCTGTTTGAGATCGAGCAGCGGATTGAACGGGAGTTTGGCTTTAAGGTAATGGACCATCGGCTTGATTTTACAGGAACATACAAATCATGCAATAAAGGCGAGTGCAAGCGGACGCGTAAAGCCGTTTCTTAATCGAATCGCCAATGTACAAGCATAAAGAGTCTTTCCACCGAGGTGGAGGGGCTCTTTGTTTTTCGTCGATCTCTCTTCATTTCTTGACGGGTAAGTGGCTGGCAGCGGCCAAGGTTGATTTAAGGGAAGGCGGCCATTTAGAGCTTACCTTTGATTTGACAGAGGGAAATGCCTTCACCGGGAAAATTACCATTCACCAGAAATATGCGCAAATACTTGATGGAGGCATGGGGTAAAGCAAGTCGGCACCTCGCGAGCATGATAGAATGGATACCGCATAAAAAAAAGCTGCTCTAGGCCAACAACCTAAAGCAGCTCTTTCTCATTTCATATGAAGCTTAGCCGATAAGCTAATGAAGCAGGGTGAGCTGCAAGCGGCCTGTCGTGCCTGACAGCAAAACCATGCTGTAATCTAAACAATAGCATATATTTTCAAAAAAATTTCAAAACAATCATGTATAATGAAGTAATATTCAGTCACACAGTCATTTTACATAGAATAGAGGGGATGAAATGGAGCATATTCACGGTTCGTATGATAGTATATTAGTTTTTTTCTCATATATTATTGCAGTGATGGCTTCGTATACTGCGCTTGATTTAGCTGGAAGAGTAAGCACTTCTAAGGGGAGAACAAGACTCGGCTGGCTATTGTTTGGTGCGGCAGCGATGGGAATGGGCATTTGGTCGATGCATTTTGTCGGCATGCTTGCCTTCAACCTGCCCGTAACGATCAAATATGATTTAATTATTGTGCTGTTATCGGTTGCTGCAGCCATGGTTGCTTCGTTTATTGCGTTGTATGTTGTCGGCCGAAGCGAGTTAACAGGCATTCAACTGCTCACCGGCGGCTTATTGCTTGCCTCAGGGATTTCAATCATGCATTATGTCGGCATGTCTGCAATGCTTATCCATATTACATATACTCCGGTTATTTTTATTTTATCTGTTCTTATTGCATTTGGTACATCCATTGCCGCATTATGGCTAGCATTCTATTTCCGCAAGGGTGGTCAGCGCGGGGAGTTTTGGAAAAAGCTTGGAAGCGGAGCGATAATGGGTGCTGCGATCGTCGGCATGCACTATACAGGCATGGTAGCGGCTAATTTTCACAACAGCAGCAAGTCTGCCCTTTTCTACAGCGTGATTTTGGACCAAAAATGGCTGGCCTATTTCATTGCGGGCGGGATATTGTTTACACTCGGCCTATCTTTATTCGGCATTTATATTTCGAAGCAGCTTGCAAGCAAAGATCAGGAGATCGAGCAAAACGAGAAGTGGTATAAGTCCTTATACGAAAATAGTCAGGATGGCATCGTTTCCGTTGATTTGCAGCATCGCGTCATTAGTTTTAATGCCGTTGCCTTGCATATAACAGGCTATAGCGGCAAACAGGTTATCAATCAGCCCATTTCTACGTTGAGTTCGATTATTGTCAGCGAGGACCTTGAGAACGTAAAGAAAATGTTCCACAGTACCTTTCAGGGAGCGAGTTCAAATTATGAAACGTCGATTATCCGCCATGATGGCGTCAGACTTGATCTTAGCGTCACAAATGTTCCCGTGATCGTGGAAGGCAGCGTTGTCGGGAGTTATATTATTTTTAAAGACATAACAGAAGAGATGCAGGCGAAGCGGAAAATTAGCCATTTGGCGTTCCATGACGAGCTTACGGGCTTGCCGAATCGCCGCATGTTCAATCAAGCCATCGCTCAAGCAATCGAAGATAGCAGTGTAAGCAAGTCACCGTTTGCCGTCATGGTGCTTGATATCGACCGGTTTAAAATGATCAACGATTCGCTTGGCCACACAGTCGGCGACCAATTTTTGAAAGAAGTCAGCGTGCGCATTGAGCAATCCGCTTCAGGGCATAACGTCATCCTCGCACGTATGGGCGGCGATGAGTTTACGCTGCTATGCTGCGATTACGAATCGCAGGAGACGGTTAAGGGGCTGGCTCAGCAGATTATTAACAGCATCCAATCCCCATACAGGTTGAAGGACAGCGATTTCTATGTGTCTGCGAGCATTGGTATTGCGCTGTTCCCAGGCCATGGACAGGATGCTGTTCAATTGCTGAAAAATGCCGATACGGCCATGTATGAGGTGAAAAAAAGAGGGAAAAATGGCTATCAGTTTTTCACTACCAAGTTTGACCAAATTTTGCAGGAAAAAATCGAACTAGAGGGCGATCTGAGAAAGGCTATCGAACGAGGCGAGCTGCTGCTGCATTACCAGCCGCAAATTCGGACAGAGGATCATGCGATGATCGGAATAGAGGCGCTTGTACGCTGGGAGCATCCGTCCAGAGGCTTGTTGTCTCCGGGCATCTTTATTCCGCTAGCCGAAGAGACGGGGCTCATTTACGATCTAGGAACGTGGGTGCTGCGAGAGGCTTGCGGCCAAATGTGTAGATGGCATGCCGAGGGAGGACCGCTCATCCCTATTTCGGTGAACTTGTCCTCGCAGCAATTCCATCAGCCTAAACTAGCGGAATATATAATGGCTATTTTAGAGGAGACAGGTCTTGAATCGCAATATTTGGAGCTTGAAATAACGGAAAGCATGATGATGGACGCCTCCGTATCAAGCAGTATTTTGAACCAATTAAACGAATATGGCATTAAGATCAGCTTGGACGATTTTGGAACGGGATACAGCTCGCTCAGCTATTTGAAAATGTTCCCGATTCACAAGCTTAAAATCGATCGCTCCTTTATCCGTGATATTACAGAGAATAACGGTGATAAAGCGATTGTAGCCACGATTATTGCGATGGCGCAGCATTTGAATATGGAGGTTATTGCGGAAGGCATTGAGACGAAGGATCAGCTTGATATTTTGACGGAAAATGCATGCAGAAAGATTCAAGGCTATTATTTCAGCAAGCCGTTGCCGGCAAACGACGTGGAGAAAGCTTTTTTTATACCTAGTCGCGCAGTGCAGTAGTCGGTTAATTGCATATGAACATCAAATGTTGTGCACAGTCGCAATCGGAGCAACAGGTCAAAACATGCCTCATAATAATATGCAGCCCTTTTTGGGCTTAAACTTCATCATCGCCCTTACAGGCATATTTCCACCTAGGTCTTAGCCGATTTTTGATAGGCCATTACACATGACTTGCAAATGCAGGCTTTATTGCGTTTTTCTTCTGGAACCTGCCCAAGAAGAGCCTCAGGAAATTTTTCGCGAAAGCACCAGCAATCGGCTGCTCCTTCTTGTGCAGCTTTGATGCCGCACTCATTTGGCTTACCGCATATCGGACAATTCATTGTTCTATGCTCCTATCTTGTAGAAACAGCCCTTTCGCTTCTGGCGGAGGGGCTGTTTTGCGTATTGTGCAAATCTTGCCTATTCAGCAGATGGTTGAAGGACAAACTTCTCGATAACGTGGCGCACGCCTTCTTCATTGTTCGATAGCGTAACGTAATCGGCGATATCCTTCAGCGATTGAATCGCATTGCCCATCGCTACGCCAAGGCCAGCCGCGATAATCATTTCATTGTCGTTCCATGCATCGCCAAGGGCAATCGTTTGGTCCATCGTACAGCCTAAGTGCTCAGCCATAAACCGCAGGGCATGTCCCTTCGTACCTTCCTTATGCATGAACTCCAAGTAATGCGCTTTCGATTTTGTAATATGAACGCGATCGCCTATGAGCAGCTTTAGCTCCTCGGCAATAACGTCAAGACGAGCGGGATCGTCGATGATCAGCATTTTGTTCATCGGAAAGTCGAGCAATTTATTGAAGTCAGGCTCTATTTTATATGGAATGTTGGAAAGCTTGGAATAGGCTTTTATTTTATCATTATCTTCTGTTCCGTACAGCTCGTCATCTACATAAAGCTGCAGGTGAAGCCCATTTGCTTCAGCATACGCGTGAAGCTCTTTGGCTGCATCGATAGGAACGTTTCTCTCATATAATACTTGACCATCGAGCAGTGTTTTGACGAGGGCTCCCTGATAAGTAATAATAGGAACATTGAGTTCAATTTGCTTGGCGATCTTTTGGGCGGAAGCGAACATGCGTCCCGTTGCGAGTGTAACCGTCACACCCTGCGCAATGGCAGCCTCCATCGCACGCTTCGTGCCTTCCGTTACGGTTAGGTCATCCGTTAATAAGGTGTCGTCAACATCAATTGCAATAAGTTTATACATACTAGCGGTGAAGCTCCTCTCCAGCTCTCTAATTTTTAGATTAGGTTGATTGTAGCTAAAATGATCCACACATACAAGACTTTGCGTATGCTTTCGAAGTAAGTTTTGCTTCGTAAAATTTTAAGGAGATGAACAGATGAACAATTTTACATCAGCGGCATCAAAACAACGATTTCTGACTTTCTGCGTGCTGGGCGCTGTTTTGTTTACAGCCGTCGGCTTTGCACTGGGCCTGCTATGGATGGGCAATCGATATCCGATGCTGAAGGAGCCGGCATTCAAGCAATTTACCGTCTCTTACACTAAAATTATAAATGATTATTTAAACGGCGCGGAGCCGAAAAAGCTTATAAACGGCGCGGTAGAAGGGATGGTTGCTTCACTTGAGGACCCGTATTCCCGCTATTTGGCCGAGGAGAAGGGCAGCGCATATACGGAATCCTATGAAGGTCAAATTTATGGTATTGGCGCTGAAATACGCGAGGAAGAGGGGCAGTTTGTCATCAGCGGACTTACGAAGGGCGCTCCTGCCGAACGCGGCGGCTTGCTGCCGGGCGATACCATCCTCTCGGTAGATGATCAGAAGCTGAGCGGAAAGACGTTTGAGGAGCTGCTGGGCGTCATTAGAGGCGAAGAAGGAACGTCGGTCTCGCTCAAGGTTCAGCGACCGAATCAGGCCGAACACATTGCGCTGACGCTGAAGCGGGAAGCGATTCCGATTCATACCGTTACTTCTGAGATGCTCGAGGGCGGTATCGGCCATGTGACGATCAGCCGCTTTGCAGAGAAAACAGCGGATGAATTTGAGGCAGCACTTGCCGAGCTGCAGGCGAAGCAGCCGCTTAAAGGTTTTCTGCTTGATATGCGCTCGAATCCGGGGGGCCTGCTGCAGCCGACCATCAATATCGCGAGCACGCTTATTCCGAAGGACAAGGTTATTTTGAACGTTGTATACAAAAACGAGCGCCAGACGATTACTTATAAATCGAAGCAAGAGAAGGAATGGACCGTACCGATTGCAGTGCTCGTAAACGGGCAATCCGCCAGCGCCAGCGAGGTGCTGACAGCTGCTTTGAAAGAATCGGCAGGGGCTGCTGTAATTGGGGAGAAAACGTACGGCAAAGGCGTCGTTCAAGCCTTTAATCAATTTAAAGACGGCTCGGTCCTAAGCTTAACGGAGGCTCAGTGGAAGACGCCTGGAGGAACTTGGATTAATAAAACGGGCGTTTCGCCGGATTTTACAGTAAAACTGCCCGCATATACCGAGCTAAGACCGCTTGCTATCGGCTCGGATATGAAAGTGGGAAGCTACGGCGAGGATGTGAAGACGCTGCAGCAGATGCTGAAGGTGCTGGGCTATACGCCTGCGGGTCAAGAAGGCCTGTTCGACAATCAGACAGCTGAGGCTATGCGCAAGTTCCAAGCTGCCGAGAAGCTGGAGGTTACGGGCAGCTTTAATGACAAGACAGGCTATCAACTGCTCGAGCGGCTGCGCGAGAAGCTTGGACGAGAAGACAGCCAGCTGCATAAAGGATTAGACGTTCTAAAAAATCGCAGTTGACAACGGGGATGATAATCATTATCATCAAGTAGGAAGCAAATCCTTCGTTGCGCTGCGGGGTGAATCGGATGAAGAAGATAAAGTATTGCAAACGGAATTTAAAGAATGGTTCAGAGCCGATTTTTAAGGCAATGAAAAGCGAATATCCGGATATTAAGCAGAAGAAAAGCGATTGTCTCGGCGATTGCAAAACCTGCAAGCTAGAGTGCTTCGTCGTCGTTAAGTCGAAGACGGTTAGCGCACCGTCTCCAGAGAAGCTCTATAAACGATTGAAAAAAATGATCGGTTAACAATTAAATATGGATACATTTACAAGAACGGCATTTGCCGTTCTTTATTTTTATGTTAGAATAAGTACAATCTAGGAAAGTTGAGGTGCACGAGCATGAATGATGGATTGGCAGAAGCTTTAAATGAACAGATGAATTTTGAATTTTATTCAGCGCATGTGTATCTAGCAATGGCAGCGTATTGTTCGGGCGAGAGCTTGGATGGTTTCGCTAACTTCTTCATTGTACAAGCTGAGGAAGAACGGTTTCATGCTATGAAAATATACAAATTCCTGAACGACCGCGGCCGTCGTGCGACGCTTTCCGCTCTAGGAGAGCCAAATAACGATTACGCGTCCATCTTGGACACATTTGAGCAAGGCTACGGGCATGAGCAGCAAAATACGAAACGCTTCTACAATTTGTCTGACCTTGCGATCAGCGATCGTGAGCATGCGACGATCAACTTCCTCAAATGGTTTATCGATGAGCAGGTTGAAGAAGAGGCGCTGTTTGACAATATCATTCATAAGCTGAAGCGGATCGACAAAGACAGCAACGCTTTCTATATGCTCGACGCTGAGTTTGCTACTCGCTCTTTCACGGCGCCGGCGCTGTAAGGAAGAGAACAGCTTACGCTTAGCAAATTACGAAGAGACCGTCCTTTTCGGGTAGAATACTCTACCTGAGAACGACGGTCTTTTTTTTGAAGTGAAAAGCGGGTATTCGTGGTGGTTATTGAATGGAGGGGTTGATGAGCATTCTTTTGCTCTTCCGGAAGGAGATGACTGCAGCGATGAATGCCAGAAGCAGCGAAGTGCTAGCAATCCATGGATTGTATAAAACAGACTCGTTCCATGTTACAGCCATGCCCCCGACTCCCGCCCCCATCGCCAGGCCGATCTGGGTCACGGAAGTGTTTAGGCTGATGACGAGATTTGCGGATTGTGGCACTTTCTCGATGAAGTAGGTTTGCGTTGCAGGGCCCATAATGAACATGGACATAACCCAAATCGAAAGAAGTGTTATGGCAAGAGGGAACGAGTGAATGGACAGCGGAAGCAAGGCAAGCGTTATGACATGAGCAACCATACTTGTGATCATTATGCGTACGCTTCCCCATTTGTCGACAGCGGAGCCTCCGATGCGGGAGCCGATTGCCCCAGCAATTCCGAATGCCAGCATGATCAACCCGATTGAGGATACGCTCCTATGCAAAATCGAGTCTAGAAAAGGAGTTAAATACGTGAACATGATGGAGTTTCCTGCTTCCCTGAGGAATGAGGCGAGATTGCCGGCAATGAAGAAAAGCATAGCAAGAATCAGCAGCTTTTTTCGTCCCATTCGCGAAGTCACCGATACGACGACAGGGGTTCCAATCGCGAAAGCGAGTGAATAGACGGTAATAAGCTGCCCAGCCAGAGCAACGGAAACTTGCATTTGGTCTGCCAATATATTCAAAATGCCAGCAACGACGAGTTCCGAGGTAGCGGTGAAGAAGACAGCTATCGTTAAAATATAAATGACAATCCGGTTCATAATGGTTTAGTCCTTTCAATTTGGGTATGATGGATTCCTCGCTTTGGATGAAAGCCGATGTTGTTATTCAAGCAGTTGGCCGCGTCCGGCAAAATGCTTAACTGAATTATAATCAAGTTACTTTAGATAAGTAAGAACGCAAAACAGTTGGACATCATCCATTTATATGGACTAACTAACTTTAAGTAAGTGAGAGGTTTTATGTCCATGACAAAAAACCGCCAAGGGATAGATCCCCTGGCGGTTCATTACACAACGCGATTAAGATGATTTTTCAGAAGGTTGAGCGGTCTGCACCGTGTTGCCCCACTTTTGCACCCATTTATCCATTTCCATTAACGCTGTTTGAAAATCGCTGCCCTTCTCCGTCAGAGAGTATTCCACCGTGACGGGGACTGTTGGAAAGACCTCGCGCAAAACAAGACCGTTTTTTTCCAAGTGACGAAGGGTATCCGTAAGGGATTGGGTCTTGACGATGGCTACATTGCGCTGGAGCTGATTGAACCGCTGCGGACCCCTCAGCAGCTCCTCAAGAACGAGGAAAGCCCATTTGGCGCCCAATATTTGCAACACCTCGCAGATGCTGGAGCCGGCACTCTCCTTGCAGTCGCCATGCTGGCTGTCTTGATCGGCCATGGGCTGCCCCTCCTAATTCATCGATAATTTAACTAGAGCAAAGAACGACAATTTAACATTATTTTATGCTACCATTATGATCCTGCGCTTTTCATCATGTCAATCGTTTGAGGAACTTTTCCACCTTAGGCACGTCTATTTGGGTAGATAGGGGTATGGTAAAATGATAATAACTTGGAGGATCTTTAGGTGAAAATATAATATAGCTATGCTGCGAAACAACAAAATATCGATTAAAAAGGAGAAGAACATGTGCAGAAATATTAAGACGTTATTTAACTTTGACCCGCCCGCGACAGAGGAAGAGATCCAATCGGCTTCGCTCCAATTCGTTAGAAAGCTCTCGGGCTTCAACAAGCCGTCACAGGCGAATGAGGAGGCCTTTCATCGTGCTGTAGAGGAGGTGGCAGCCGCCGCCCGTACGCTGCTGGATTCCCTTGTAACAAACGCAGATTCTCGGAACCGCGAGGTGGAGATTGAGCGTGCCCGCGCGAGAAATGCTCAAAGGTTCGGAACCAGCAGGGAGTAAGCTCGTTCCATAGCGAGCTTATTGTGCTCGAATAAGGAGATGAAGCAATGAATATACGTGTATTGGACAATCGGATGCCTCATTGTACCAACAATTACGGTTAAGCTCGCTTAAGGTCAATCCAGAAGCCTTTGGATCAACTTTTGAGAGAGAAGCGGTATATACACTTGAAACGGTAGTAGAGCGAATAAAACCGACTACGGATAAATTTGTTATCGGTGCTTTTGATGCTAAAAGTTCGTTAGTGGGGATTGTAACTTTTATGCGTGATAACGGCTTGAAAACTGCCCATAAAGGCAATGTTTACGGGATGTACGTAGTTCCAGAAATGCGAGGCAAGGGTTTGGGGAAGCTGCTCATGCTTGAACTAATCATAATGGCAAAAGCTTGTGATGGTTTGGAGCAAGTGAACTTAACAGTCGTATCTAATAACGAATCCGCGAAGAAGCTTTACGAATCAATTGGATTCGTGGTTTATGGCGTAGAGCGGAGCGCCTTGAAATTCAACGGGCAGTATTTTGATGAGGACTTCATGGTTTTAAAGCTTTAATTAGATCTCAAATGAAGGTAAATAGGGGCTATTAAGCAGGAACATCGGCAGCCTATGACATCATTTTCGATTTGTAGACTGCCGATGCCCATTTATTTTACTTTCTATGTCTGCTTGTCAGTTCGGACTTCTCCCTCGATAGGTACAATCATGACATCCGCTAATTCTTTGATCAAGCTGTAGTCGTTAAAGCCAAGCTCGGTGCTTTTGCCTTGACTATCTATCGTTCCGTACACGATTTTTTCAAGCATCAAATGTTTTTGTGATTCCAATGACCGAAAGTGAAGCTGTTGTTGCTTGAATCTATTTTTTCAAAAGTGAAGCCTCCTTGTTTTATCTTCATTCTTCCTAAATGTTAATAATTTTCATATGCTAACTTTTTCTCATGCATTGAACATTTTATATGATCTTGGCCACGTTTCCTATTTCAAGAGAGGTTTGCCGCCTCTTCTCAAAATGATAAAAGTACTGCGCAGCAGCCTCCATATAAAGCCGGGAGATCAAGTAAAGCTAATTTCACCAGTTGATCACCTGCCGTTACAGCAGTCAGCAAGGGCGGAGTATCTTCCAGCCGAGTATAAGTTTTGGGCAAAAGACTAAAGCGACAAAATTCCGGTATGTAATCAGTCATTAAGACAAGACAGCATTTTCTGACTACTTTCACAAAGGACTGCCGCTCGGCAGTCCTTTCATTTTACAGCAGTAATCGGCAACCAGCACCATCCATTCATTATACCTGTTTTCTACATAGAACAAAGCTTCCAGTTGTAGTAAGCTGTTATCAATTATAGTCGACGAAACGTTAACGAGCTCCAGAGCATAATTGCACCTATTAAAAGGAGGTTTTCCTATTGCATACAATGTTCCATTACAATTGGCTGGTCAGGGAAGAGTGGTATCGGTGGTGCGAGGACGTACCGGAGGAGGAGCTGCTTCGCAGCCGAACAGGCGGCGTTGGCGGCATTTTGCACACGCTGTTCCATATTGTTGATGTGGAGTGGAGCTGGATTCGAGTTATCCAGGGTAAACCTGATTTCGAAGAAAGCTTTGAGGACTACAGCACTTTGGATAAGGTGCGTAAGCTTGACGCTGCATTTCACGCAGAAGTTGAACCATTCGTAAGCACTTGGGACGCTAGCATGGAGCATCGTCCTTTTTATGACAATAAGCCGGACGGGAGCGTTGAGTTGTTCGCGTGGGGAGAAATCTTGCGTCATGTGATCGCTCATGAAATCCACCATATCGGTCAATTGTCTGTATGGGCACGTGAAATCGGGAAAGAGCCTATTTCTGCCAACCTAATCAGAAAAGGACTTATGAAGGTATCCGAAAGTAAAATCTGATTGATGGCGAATACGAGAGCAAGTTTGCATAATATACGCAGGCTGCTGTGTTGTCCTGGGAGGGGGATTTTATGCAACTAGGAAGGCTGCCGGCAGACAAGGACAGTAGTGAGTATAGGAGGATTAGCCTTGAAGGAACAAATAACAGAGCCTCAAATAAAGGAAAGCAGCATTGACTTAAGAATGGCGCGGGAATCTGATTTGGATGCCTATTATACTTTTTTGCAAGATTCCGAGATGACTCTGCTGACGGGCTCGCAAACGGATTTTACCCGCGATGCAATAGAAGCGTGGATTCGGAAAATTAGCGTCGTAGATGAAGCACGTGTTGACTTTATGATTATATTAAAGGAAACGGATGAGCTGCTGGGAGAGGTTGTATTGAATGAAATCGATACGGTCAACCGCAGTGCGAATATACGGATCGGCATTCAAGGGACGCAGCATCGCGGTAAAGGCTACGGTACGGAAGCGATGCTCCATATGCTTCGGTACGGATTTGAGACGCTTAAGCTGCATCGTATTCATCTGGGCGTTTACGCTTTTAACCCCCGTGCCATCCATGTATATGAGAAGCTTGGCTTCCAACGCGAGGGAGTGGAGCGGGATGCGCTTTATTTGGACGGGAAGTACCATGATATGATCACGATGGCTATGCTGGAGGATGAGTTCCGTGCCATATATGGAGCGGAGTAGAACGTATGACAAAAAACAGCGGCAGTCTAAAGCATGATTTTCATGTTTAGGCTTTCGCTGTTTTATTTGCCCATTTCAAGCTCCTGGTTAAATAAATCATCATTCAGCTCGGCATAGATTTTATCGATGATATCGACGCCGATTTGCGTATGCATCTCAATGATTTGCCGCTCAATAATAAGCGAGAGTTTTCACTTTTTCTTTGGCAGTATCTTCGTTCCTTGCTCCATAGGCGATTGGCATAACGGGCATGCACGAGTCTCCGATTGCGAATCCTCGTACGTTATAATCCGCTGCCATACCTCGCAGGAATCGCTGGTGCAAAGCCATGCGAGAGCCGATTCGGAAACTCCCTCTTCCTCCTTCATAAAGGCGGAGCGGATAAAGCGCGAAAGCTCTGCAGGCTTGCCGCGATATAGAGCAGGTGAGCTAATGTACAGCTCTTCCTGCGCTCTTGTGACGGCAACGTAAGCGAGCCGCCGTTCCTCTTCCAGCGCTTCGGCAAGCGCATCATCGCCAGTCTGGATGGAGCTCCGATCACTATGTTTGTCGGCTGCAAGCGCAGAGCTATGAGGGAGAATGCCCTCCGAGACGCCGATCACGAATACGACCGGAAATTCAAGTCCCTTGGATTTATGGATCGACATCAACGATATGGCGCTGCGGTTATGTGCATGCTTCTGAAGCTGCTGTACGGCAGCATGCTTGTCCGTAATATCATCAATATAGGCGAGGAACGCTTCGATCGTATCGTAGGTGCTTGCGGCGGCCTCGAATTCATCGAGCACTTCCTTTAGCCCTTCTTTGTGCTCCGTCATTTCATGGCGCTTGCTCGTTTCTAGAAATTGGTCATAAAAGGCTTGACGTAGCTGCATAATAGCTGAAGCAGGCTTCATATCGGTCAACGATTTAACGAGTTTGATGCGCTCTTTGATTTTGTCCTTCTGAAAGTCCTTCAGCTGCGGAAATTCAAGGAGATGAATGAGCGGCCACTTCTTCGCACGCTGCCTGTCCTGGTTCCATATGAAGGCCATTGCCTGCTCCCGGTTGACATAGAGAGAAGGGAGCAAAATTTCCATCGCATCGAAGTTTCGGCGATCCTGGGCAAGCCTTAGATGCGCAAGCAGAGGCTTAATGGTCCATTGATCATAAAATAGCTGGCCGTCGCCGAAGTCGATAAACGGAAGCTCCTTTGTTAGAAGCAGCTCGATTAGCGCTCTGCTGCTGCTCGCTGTACGGAACAAAACAGCAAAGTCTCCAAAGGAGCGTTTGCCTTGTGTCGTTTGCGACATAATGGTATCTACGATTAGCTTTGCTTCGTCCTGCGTCGTTTTGAGCCGCGCGTAGGATGGGCTTGCGCCTTTTGGCTTCACAGCCAGTAACGATTTCTCCTTGCGCAGCTTATTATATTGAATGATCGCATTGCCAAGCCCAACGATCGTGCTGGTCGAGCGGTAGTTGATATCCAATATATAAGTTGCCGCACCGGGATATTGATGCTCGAAGTTCAAAATATAATCGTTCTTTGCTCCGTTGAAGGAATAGATCGTCTGATCGTCATCGCCTACGACCATCAGGTTGCGATGCTTGTCAGCGAGCATCTGAATGAGGACGTATTGGACTTGATTCGTATCTTGGAACTCGTCGATCATAACGTACTGAAAGCGTCTTTGCAGCGTTGCAAGCAGCTCCGCGTCATCCTTGAGAAGCTTGTACGCTTCCAACAGAAGATCATCGTAGTCGAGCTTATCCAGCTCCTTCTTCCACTGCTCGTAACGGGTAAACAGCAGCTTCAGCTCTCTCTCTTCCGTTGTCGCTGCTGGAAGATCGCTTACGTTGATCATTTGCAGCTTAATCGCCGACAGCTGGGCAAGCAGCGTCTCCGGCTCATAGTCGTTTTGCAGCAGCAGCTCGCGCATGAGCCGCTTGAAAAAAATATGCTTTTGTCCGGTTTCGCCAAGTATCCCTTGACGATAGCCGCGCCCCCTTAGCAGCTGGAGGCAGAACGAATGAAAGGTTCGGGCCTCAACGCCGCTTGCCGCCTGCGGATTCAGCACAGGAAGCGAGCGAATGCGGCTTCGCATTTCATCTGCGGCTTTTTTGGAAAAGGTCATCAGCAAAATTTGCTGCGGCTGGACTTGCTGGACGGCTAGCAAATATGCTGTTCGGCATACGAGTACAGATGTCTTGCCCGAACCGGCACCTGCAAGCGTGAGCGCAGGCCCTTTTTCATGGCGCACCGCAGCAATTTGGGGGCGGTTGAGCGAAATGCCGTACTGCTCGAGCGCACGGAAAAAACCAGCATCCACTGCACTGGCGCCAACAAGCTGGCGGCTTGTTTCGGCCTCTGCCCGGGGGGCAAAGGGGACCTTGCTGTCTCGAATGCCTATGGGAAATGTATAATAGTCATTACTCACTACTTCATCACCTTCAGAAACAATATTTATCTATTATAACAGAACATAAAAAGAATGAGGGATGTCACCATGATTGGACCAGCCAGAAAAGAAGACGTACAGGAAGTATTGCCGCTTATGCTTGCTGCGATAGGCAACATCGCTTACACGCTTGCGGGAACCGATGACAGAGCAGAGGCAGAGCGCATATTATCCGACTTTTATACACGTGAAGACAATCGGATTAGCTATAAGCATGTGCTCGTTGATCGAAGGGAAGAGGGAATAGCAGGGATGCTAATCAGCTATGCAGGAGATGGAGCAGCCGCGCTCGACGAGGCTTTTGTTACGCGGCCAGGGCGGGATAAGGGGCCTCGCTCTAACGAGATCATCGCCGTGGAAGCGCAAGAAGGCGAATATTATTTGGATTCAATCGCTGTCGATGAGCGTTTTCAAGGGCAAGGCATTGCCAAAGCACTTATTAGCGCTTTTGAACAGAAGGGCCTAGAGGAAGGCTACAACAAGCTTTCGTTGATTGTCGAGCCATACAATACGAGAGCGCACGCCATTTATAAAAAGTTGAATTTCATTGAGGAAGGCATGATTGAAGTGAGCGGAAGCCAGTATATTCGAATGGTTAAGCATATCTAGTTAATTTAAAAGTTAGATATGGAATAATAAGGGTTTGTAAGGTAAGATGAGAGAGTTATAAACATGGTTTGTAATAGACTTTCATCGTAACCGGGAGCGTGTTATTTATGGCCAATGCAAGCTTTAAATCGAAATTAGCTTACAGCTCAGGAAATTTATCTGTTAATTTAATTGCACAAGCTTTTGCATCCTACATCGTTTTTTATTATGTGGATGTGCTGGGCGTAAGACCGGCCTTAATCAGTGTTGCCATGGTGATTCACGGTATCGTGAATGCGGTATTAAATCCGCTCTTTGGACATCTTTCCGACCGGACGAGCTCACGTTTTGGCAGGCGGATACCTTATATGCTGTTTGGCATGGTGCCGTTGGCGGCTTTATTTACGGCAATATGGTTTCCGATCGGCACAGGCTCCGCCTTGTTCTGGTATTTTCTAACGATCGTTCTGCTATATGATATTTTGTTCGTCATGGTCGTCCTGAATTATTCCGCGCTGTTTCCTGAAATGTTCACGACGATCAAGGAGCGCGCGCAGGTATCCTCGTGGCGGCAAATGTTCGGTATACTCGGGATGATTATTGGCGTGGCGCTGCCTCCGCTCGTATACGGTGAGCTTGGCTGGGGTCCGATGGGGGCGACTTTTGCAGGCATTGCGCTTGTTTTCTTTATCGTGATGGTATCGGCAAGCAAGGAAAAAATCGTCGTACAGCGCGAAGAGATTGGGTTCGTCCAGTCATTGAAATTTACGTTCTCGAACAAAGCTTTTGTACTATTTGTAATCGGCAGCTTCTTTGCGCAGTTCACCTTTGCGATGCTGCCTGCTGCTATCCCTTTCTTTACCAAATACGTGCTCAGAGCTTCGGAAGACAGCAATACGATTTTGCTAGGCGCTATCTTCGTTGCAGCTATTCCTTTCGTATACATATGGGGGAGACTGCTGCAAAAATGGGGAGCGCGCAAAACGGTCATTGCTGCAATTAGCATCTATGCGCTTGCCATGCTGCCTTTCTTATTCGTAGCAAGCGTTGCAGCGGCTGCTGCGGCTGCGGCTGTAATCGGCATCGGCCTAGCGGGACTGCTCGTTTTGCTGGATGTGCTTTTGTCCGAAATTATCGACGAGGATGAGACGCGTACGCGGGTTCGCAGGGAAGGCATGTACTTTGGCATGAACGGCTTTATCGTCAAATGGGGCATCTCGCTGCAAGCGGTTGTGCTTGGGCTTATATTGGAGGCGACCGGATATGTGAAGGATGCCGTGCAATCGGAAGCGGCCGTATGGGGCATCCGCTCGATGCTTAGCGTTATACCGTTTGCTGCGCTGCTCATCGCGCTGCTCTTCTTCTATTTATACCCGATTCGTCAGTCTAATACTTCTACAAGAAGCGGTGAACCACAGTAATGACGAGTACGATCGAATGGGTGAAAAAAAACCAACTGCTCCTGCTGCTGTTTCTAATCGGAGCAGCAGTGAGGGTCATATACGCAGGCTCTATTCCTGGCGGCTTAAATCAGGACGAGGCTTCGATCGGCTACGAGGCGTATTCCCTTCTTCATTATGGAATCGATCGGAATGGCGTTTCGCTGCCGATTCATTTGATCGCATGGGGAAGCGGCCAAAATGCGCTTTATGCGTATTTATCTATGCCTTTCATCTATTTATTCGGATTAAATCCGTTATCGGTTCGAATGGTGAGCATACTGTTTGGGCTGCTAAGCATGGTTCTATTCTATGTGATAGCTAATCAGCTATTTAAGAGAAAGCACGCAGCTGCTGTAGCGGCCTTTTTTATCGTCATCTGTCCGTGGCATATTATGATGTCCAGGTGGGCGCTTGAGTCGAATATTTTCCCCACTCTGATTCTGCTTGCCGTATTTTTCTTGTTAAAAGCGTTCCATCAGCCGAGGTGGCTGATTGGCTTCACGATAACGCTTGCCGCTTCGCTTTATGCTTACGGCACTGCCTATTTTTTTGTTCCGGTGTTTGGACTAGGCGTACTCAGCCTGCTCGTTGCAAGAAAGGTGTTCAAGCTGCGCAGCCTGCTGTGGAATAGCGTCGTCTTCGTTATTTTAGCAGCGCCAATCGGCTTGTTTGTTCTAATAAACAGGTTCAATATGTCGCCGGTTCAATGGCTGTTCTCCATACCGAAGCTTACCGTTCCCAGAGTGGAGCAAGTATCATCGGCATTCGAAGGCAACGCCCTATCGATGTTCGTTCAACATTTCAAGCTATTTTTGAATTTGTATATCAACCAAAATGATGGCCTGCTTTGGAATGCGATACCTGAATATGGCTATATGTATCCGCTCGCTTTGCCGCTTATCGGTATAGGCATTCTGTATGGGAGCTTCAAATTAGTGAAGCAGTTCCGCGTGGAGACTGCGATTATCGCCATTTGGTTCGGAGCAGCCGTCTTACTGACGCTCATTACGGATGTGAACATCAACCGGATCAATATTATTTTTTACCCGACGCTGTACTTGGCTGTTGCTGGCTTGATGTGGCTGCATAAGCAAATCAAATATTCGCTGGTCGTTGCCATCGGCGCGTTCACACTTTTCTTTCTATTGTTCTGCGGACATTATTTCACTGCCTATGCGAAGCAAATAAGCCCGATGTTCTATGAGTCCTTTGGCGAAGCCATCTCGTACGCCTCAGATGAGACGGAGGGCAATATCTATGTAACAGACCAAGTGATGATGCCTTATATTTACGTGTTATTTTATGAAAAGATCGAACCGCAGCAATTTATAGACACGGTCGAGTATATAAACCCTGGACAGCCCTTTCAATTTGTACGCTCCTTCGGCAGGTACCATTTTGGGAAGCCTGAGCTCAAGCCGGATGAGGAGGCTGCTTATATTTTTAGCAATAACGACGCTATTCCTGACGAGAATTCAGGATACCGAATTAAGCGCTTCAAGCATTACACGGTTGTCAGCGGTAAAGGAATGATAAAACCGCCGGAGGCTCATGAAACTTTTCAAAACGGCAGCTTCGAGGAAGGTCAGCGGTATTGGTCGTTTACGGCTGGCGCAGGAATCGGAACAAATCGACCGTTTGAAGGCTCTAACCTCATGTACATCGATCCCGGCACAGAGCATAGCGCCACTCAGACATTTATAAGCGCTAATGCCGGGGAATACGTACTGTCCGCAAAAGTAAGTGCTGGCGGGGATGGCGGCACGGTTGGCATCTCTATAAATGGTGTGATGGCTCAAGAGCTGAAAGTCCTATCTCAAGAAGAATACGCAGAGATAAAGCTGCCGGCTGTTTCAGTTGCTGCGAACGATACGGTTTCTGTTTATTTTGTCGGGGGAGCGGGCTGGTTGAATGTTGATGATGTGGTGTGGAGCATGGATTGAATCTATCCTTCGACAGGCTCGCCATTAATATAGTAGCTGTCTTCGCGATACGCATGAAATACGATTTCGATCTCGGATATGCCAAGCTGGCGGACATAGTTGGTAACAATCTGCGCGAAGCGATTTCGCACCTGCTGCCCGCGCTCGAACCAGCCTACCTCGATGAAGGCGAAGTTAGCTTCACTTTCTTGACTGCCGAAGACGCTGGTCGTATTCAGGCAAGCCATGGTGAAATTATCTGAGCAGCATTCGCATAAGGCGGCAAGCTCATCGGCAAGCGGTGCAGTGACGGATTGCAGCTTCTCGGCTGGCACTCCGCGAAATATTATATGTGGCATAGTGGTATCCTCCTGGTTTATTAAATAGAAGCATCAGCTGCGCAGGTGATAGGCGGCTGATGCTTCTTTTGGTGTTGCCGCTACTCGGTTGCGTGGAACGGCTTGAGGAACAGCTTCGGAATTTCTGTTTCGAAGCGCACAAGCTTGCCAGTAATCGGATGCGTGAAGGCGAGTACGCGAGCATGAAGTCCGAGCCTGCCGATAATTCGCGTGCGTGCGCCGTACTTTTTGTCGCCGACGACCGGATGGCCGATGTCCTCCATATGAACGCGAATTTGGTTTTTGCGGCCGGTTTCGAGATTCACCTCGAGCAGAGAGAAGTTTTTATTGGCGCGCAGCACTTTGTAGTGGGTAACGGCGTGCAAACCGTCATTCGGGTGAGAGCTTGAGTACATTTTGAGCGTCTTGCTTTCCTTCAGCCATGAGGTGACGGTTCCTTGCTCCTTCTTAACGGCACCTTCAACTAGCGCGACATAGATCCGCTCTTGAACCGAATCCTGCCAGCTGTTTTGCAGCTGCTGCTGAACCGCTTCGCTCTTTGCGAACATCATGACGCCCGATGTGTCGCGGTCTAGCCGATGAACGACAAAAATCCGGTTTTTCGTATTTTCCACCCGTACATGTGCTGTTAGCTGGCGATAGGCGGTAACTTCATGCTCCGGTGCAGCGTCTGACGATATGGACAGGAGTCCGGCTTCCTTCTTAATGACGATAATATGCTCATCCTCGAACATAATAGTGAGCCCTTCAAGCGGAATCTTCTCCTGCGGCCGTTCTTTTCCAACGGTAACCGTCTGGCCGGGCTCCAGCGGATAGTTATATGCGGTAGTCGATTTCCCGCTAACGGATACCTGACCGTGCGCCAAAATCGATTTAACGACATTTCGTCCCGCACCGGAAATGTTTTTTATAAGAAAAGGCAGCAGCTCCATCGGTTCTGTGACCGGATAGGACTTGCTCTTATCTGCCTGTGATTGAGGAGCTCCGCGCTTTTTTCCCCTGTGCATGCTTAAAAACCTCCTAGATTCAATGCTCCTACTATACCACGAGTGAAGGCTTCAGTTCTAATCTTCTATTTGGCTCCTTTCTGCTAGTTATGAAAACCGATTTCATAGACAAAGCATTAGTAGGAATGGTAGGATAAATGGTAGAGATATCATCTGGTTAAATTGTGAAATATTGGAGGAAACTACCGCGTGAAAATCAAACTTTATCAAACTTTGCTCAGTCCATTGCTAGTAGCTGGCTTATTGCTGGCGCCATTGCCAGGACTCACCGACAGCTCCGCTGCGGCGGCTAGCGTCTCTAGCAAGGCGACAGCTTCCAAGGCGACAGCTTCCAAGGCGACAGCTTCCAAGGCTCAACAATTGCAGGTTGTAGTGGACGGCAAGAAGCTTACGCTCTCTGCAGCGGCTTTCGCTGAGAAAGGTGTAACCTTTGTACCGATGCGTGATATTTTTACGGCGCTTGACGCTTCCGTAACCTGGGAGAGCAAGACGCAGACGATAATCGGACGTAAAGGCAATTTATCTATATCCCTTAAGGTAGGCAATAAGCAAGCGGTCATTAATGGTAAAACAGTGAAGCTTGATGCGCCGGCAGTCGTTCGCAAGGGCGTTACATTCGTACCGGTTCGTTTCATATCCGAAGCTTTCAGCGCTGCAGTCAAATGGGACAGCGCCGCTAACGCCGTTCGGATTACATCGCCGGAGGCCGCTGAGGAAGCTGAAGACAACGAGTGGCTCGAGCAGCAGAAAAATCGACCTAAGCTTTCAAGCCAAGAAATCGTAGACAAATATGATGAGAGCATCGTTATGATCACAACGAATCGCGGGCAGGGCAGCGGGGTAATCATTGGCGAAAACCTAATCATTACGAATTATCATGTTATCGTTGACGCAGCCTCCGCAACAGCACTTACCCTTGATGGCGAAGAGCTGAAAATTACAGGCGTAGCCAGCTATAATGAGAAAGCGGATCTGGCCATCATCAAAACAGAAAAGGCAATCGGCTTGCCGGAGATTGAGCTGGGCTATGGCTTAAACACCTATAAAGGCAACAGAGTCATCGCGATTGGAAGTCCATTAGGCTTGCAAAATACGGTTTCCGACGGCCTTGTCAGCAGCATTTTCTTCGAGGATGACATTCGTTACATACAGACAAGCGCGCCAATCGATCACGGAAGCTCTGGCGGAGCGTTGTTTAACGAGTATGGCGACCTAGTAGGCATTACAGCAAGCGGCTATTCAGATGCAAGTGCTGATCTAAACTTTGCTGTTTCGGTTATACACGCGGCTAATCTACAAAGCGAAATGACTGATGAACAAATAGCGAACGCTAAGTTTTTACCTTCCAGCTTGCCGGAGACACTGGTTGGCGTATCGTTGACCGATATTGAGAAGCTGCTCAAGGATCAATATTCTTCCTTGTCGACAGATGATGGCTTGGCGGCGTTTACCAAATGGGAAGCGAAGCGCGATGCTCCAGGATGGCTAGTGCTGACAGCTGATATTGATCCGTTTTTCTACATGTATTACGGACCTAAATCGGCGGAGGAGCTTCGGGTATGGACGATTAATTTAGGCTATGAGTTCCATCGAATGCTGCCTGATGATAAAATTCGAGTTGTTATTTCCTTCCAGCGTGATTACGGCTTCGAGCCGCGCGATTTTGCTGCGGGTGAAGTCACATCGCTAGCCAGCGATAAGTGGCGGGTACGTTTTCCGGTCATCGACATGCAGCTTAAGGATGAGCTATTTATAAAAGTTAGAGATTAATGGAAGTGAGGCATCTGCTGCTGCGATTTGCAGCAACGGGTGCCTCTTCTTTTTTTCTTTTTTTTTCGGTACAATAGAAGGCATCTTGCTATGAGCGCAGTGAGCTGTCACTTATCGCGCTTCATAAGCAAATGCTTAAGTTAGAGAGGTTATGCTGCTATGAAAGTGGTACTGTCCACATTAAATGCTAAGTTTATACACACGTCACTGGCGCTGCGCTGCTTGAAGGCGTTCAGCGGAGACCGATTCGATATCGATATTGCTGAGTATACAATCAAAGATCCGGTGATGAACATCGTGTCGGATATTTTCTCGCGCAAGCCTGATGTAGTCGGATTCTCCTGCTATATCTGGAACATCGAAGAGACGATTACCGTCATCAATATGCTGCGCAAAATCATGCCCGAAATTAAGATCATCCTCGGCGGCCCGGAAGTCAGCTACGATATGGACTACTGGATGGAGCGCGTGCAAGAGGTTGACTTTATCGTGGTTGGGGAAGGCGAGGAGACGTTCCATCACTTGCTGACTGAGATCGAGGGGGACGGCAAATACCATATGGTATTTGGGGTTACCTACCGGAAGCAGCGCGAGGACCGCGTCGAGGTGCTGATTAATCCGCCCCGTCCGAAGCTGAACCTGAACGAGCTGCCGTCGCCGCATCGCTTTGAGGAGGATATTCCTCATTTGGGGAGCCGTGTCGTTTATTTTGAGACAAGCCGCGGCTGTCCGTTCAGCTGCCAATTTTGCCTATCCAGCATCGAGGTTGGCGTTCGTTACTACGATATGGAGCGGACGAAGGCGGATATTTTGTATTTGATCGAAAAAGGCGCAAAGCTCATCAAGTTTGTCGATCGAACGTTCAATATCAAGAGGGACTACGCGCTCGAAATATTCGAATTTTTAATCAAAAACCATCAAGGCTGCGTCTTTCAATTTGAAATTACGGCAGACATCATGCGGCCAGAAGTGCTTGACTACTTGGCTGAAAATGCGCCTCCTGGCATATTCCGCTTCGAAATCGGCGTACAGTCAACAAATGATCCGACAAACGAAGCGGTTCAGCGCCGTCAAAATTGGATGAAGCTCGTTCGTACCGTTATGAAGGTGAAAAACTCGCAAAAGATCGATCAGCATCTCGATTTGATTGCCGGTCTGCCGCTTGAAAATTACGATACGTTCCGCGGCACGTTCAACGACGTATTCGAGCTGCGTCCCGAGGAGCTTCAGCTTGGCTTCCTCAAAATGCTGCGAGGCACCGGCCTGCGCCGCGAAGCGGACAAATGGGGCTATATTTATATGGATAGATCACCCTATGAAATGCTCGGCAATGATTTAATGACCTTTGGCGATATCGTTCGCATCAAGCGGGTAGAGGATGTGCTCGAGAAATACTGGAACGCGCATCGGATGGATCATACGCTGCTCTATTTAGTAGATCGCGTATTCCCTTCGCCGTTTGATTTCTTCCAGGCGTTCGGCGATTTCTGGGAGCGGAGCGGCTGGCAGAAGATCGGTCACCAGCTTGAGGATTTGTACGCCAGGCTATGGGCGTTTCTTCAAACGCTGCCGCTGCCAGGGAAGAAGGGAATCGATTCCCTTCCGTCGCTGCAGGATGATTCGAAGAAAGCTGCCTATACCTTCGACGAGGTGCTTGCAATTGCTGGATCGCGCCTTGATGCCGATGTCGTGCTCGGGCTAATGAAATATGATTATTTCCTTAATCATAATTACAAGCCGCGCAAAACCTGGTGGGAGTTTACGATGGACAAGTCCGTATGGAGCGGCTGGATGCGCCGTCTTGCGGAACGTCCGGACGATGTATCTGCTGAATTTGCAGCTTTGCGCTTTGGCGAGAAGGAGCTTCATAAGCATGCGGTAATCGAGAGGCTGCCATTTGATCTGGCGACATTCCTAGCAACCGGAGAGGTCGTACGGGAGAAGCATACACTGCTTGTCGTATTGTACGCGCTTGAGGCAGGCAGCAGCAAGCCGAAGCCGCGTCCGTTCACGTTGTCGATCGAAGTAGGGCAAGGAGCTTTGCAAGGATAGCTTTATGCAAAATAAAACGGGGCGTGCCAAAGGTCATAATTGACCTTTTGGCACGCCCCTTCTTCTTGCAATATTTAAGCAGGAACAACGCTGCGCAGAACCGTCATGCTGCCCGAAAGCGTGTAGTCGCCAAGATTAGCTGGAAGCAGGAAGCACTCGCCCGCTTTGACAGACTGTTCGCCGTCCGCCCATTTCAAACGGCCTTCACCTTCCGCGATGACTAGAATAACGAAGCTCTCTAGCGAAGTAGATAGCTGCCAAGAAGCGGCTACGATCCCTTTTTCTACGATAAAGTAAGGGGAAGATGCGATATTGAGCCATTCGCCAGCGACCGCATTGTCGGTTTTCATACGCTGAGCGCCAGCGCCTTTGTAGGCGATAACGTTTAGTGAATCTTCAATATGAAGCTCGCGCAGCTGACCGTCAAGGCCTGGCCGGTCGTAGTCAAACAAACGATAGGTCGTATCGGAGTTTTGCTGAATTTCAGCTACTACAACACCTGAGCATAATGCATGAACAGTACCGGCAGGAATATAAAAGGCATCGCCAGCTTCGACGGATACCTCCTGCAGCGTATCCATAATGCGGCCTTCCGCAATAGCGGCTTCCATAGAGGCGCGGTCAACGCTGTCTTTCAAGCCGTAAATGATTTTGGCGCCCGGCTTAGCATCAAGAATGTACCACATTTCGGTCTTGCCGAGCTCACCCTTTGGAAGACCCTCGTAGACGTCCGTAGGATGCACTTGAATAGATAGATCATCATTGCAATCGAGCAGTTTAATAAGGAGCGGGAAACGTCCGTTTTTCTCAGAGAAGCCCTGTGTGCCGAACCAAACGCGGCCGTAGTTTTCACGAATCTGGTCAAGGCCAGCGCCTGCAAGCTCGCCGTTCATCACTTTCGTTGTGCCGTTAGGGTGATCACCAATCATCCACCCTTCGCCGATAGACCCTTCAGGCAGCTCAAGACCAAAGCTCTCAAGCGCGCGTCCTCCCCAAATGCGTTCTTTCATTTCCGGTTTGAATTGCAGCGGATAAGGTTTTACTGTCATAAGTTATCTCTCCCATGTCGGTTGTATGTATTGATGTTACTTTTCTAAAACTACCCTTAAGCATAGGTTGAACAAGTAACGGTGAAAAGGGACGTAATGACCAAAATAATTACATGAACTGCGTCTTGCGCCTCGTTACTTACCAGCTGTCGGCCGTTTCTCGAGAGCGACGAGATACGGTGCAGCAGGTCGCTGCGATTGGCGGTAAGTTACCGCCTGTGCAAGTGATTGCGGAAGCTGCGCAGCCCAAGCTTCTACGGAGGCTGCTTCTTCAGCGCCGCCAGGATGTCCTGGATATAATACGCAGGTTACGATACCGCCCGAGCGCAGCAGTCGAATAGCTGCATCTAGCGCCGCCAGCGTCGAAGCGGGCTCCGTTATGATCGTGAGGTCGCTGCTTCCCGGCAAGTAGCCGAGGTTGAACATTACTGCGGAGACTTGTCCAACGATTGCTGGATCAACCGCATCAGCCATCCTTGCATGATTCTCAAGCACTAGCTTCACATCAGGCAGCTTGCAGCCGCCTTCGATAGCGTAGAGGCGCTCACGGGTACGGTCGAGCGCCTCCTGCTGGATATCGAAGGCATACACGGTACCGTTTGGTCCGACGAGCGCAGCAAGCGCCTGCGTATCGATGCCTCCGCCAGCGGTTGCATCAATGACGATATCGCCAGGGGAGGTCCGCTCGGCGATCCACTTGTGCGCCATGCTCAGCACCGAAAGAAAGCCCATCATGCACCTCCAATCGCTGCTGCTGACAGGAATAAGTCCTTGCTTATGCACCAAGAGCAGCTAAATTTACTATCGTACATTCCAATTAGACCTCCTGCTGCCATAGCTTGCCCTGCCAGGTGTTGCGTCGCTTCAGCTCGTCGTCGAAGGCGTTCAGCACTACCCATTTCTTAAGGCTCCACATAGGACCGATGAGCAGATCGCGCGGCGCATCGCCTGTTAGGCGGTGAACGATCATTTCGGGCGGCAAAAACTCCAGCGTGTCAACGATCAAATTCACATATTCATCCTGCTCAAGGAATTGCAGCAGCCCAGCCTCGTACTGACGGACCATAGGCGTCTTACGCATAAGGTGAAGCAAATGGATCTTGATTCCCTGCACATCCATTTTGGCGACGGCGCGACCGGTGTCGAGCATCATTTCATGGGTTTCCTGAGGAAGTCCATAAATAATATGCGCGCATACGCGTATGCCGCGCTCGCGCAGACGCCTCACGGCATCGAGATAGCAGGCTGTATCATGCGCCCTGTTGATCAGCTCGGAAGTGGATTCATGCACCGTCTGAAGCCCCATCTCCACCCAAAGGTAGGTACGCTCATTCAGCTCCGCCAAATAATCGACGACATCATCAGGCAAGCAGTCGGGGCGTGTAGCAATCGAAAGGCCGACTACGCCGGGCTGCTGCAAAATCACTTCATAATATTCGCGAAGCTCTTCTACGGGCGCATATGTATTCGTATAAGCTTGGAAGTAGCCGATGTACTGGGCATCGGGCCACTTCTGATGCTGGCGATCGCGTATGTTATTGAACTGCGTAACGAGGTCATCCCGTCTGCTGCCGGCAAAATCGCCTGAGCCGCGAGCGCTGCAAAACGTACAGCCGCCCTTAGCAATTGACCCGTCGCGGTTTGGGCAAGTAAAGCCGGCATCAAGCATCACCTTAAAAACTTTGCCGCCAAACTGCTCCCGCATTTCGTAATTCCATGTATGAAATCGTTTATCGCCCCACAGCATTGTCTCTTGCGACGATGTGCGTAGTTCAATCATCGTTTTCCCCTTCTTTCAAGACGTACATCCTATATTTTAGCGAAAAGCGAGTGGAAAAGCCACGTTTGTTGTAAGTCGGACCGAAGAACGTTCGGAAACCGCTTTATTTGGAAATTATTTTTGAAAATGGTCATTTTGGGCTTGCATAACCTTACATGAAGTGTTATATTAAAAGTGCGACAAAACAACAAAAAAACCTAACATATCCCAATTGCACTTACATTCATGAAACGTCGATTAAATGGAAATACTTTTTTAAATAAATCGATGAGGTGATTAGAGATGAATAACGTATCCAAAATTTTACGCGGCGACGACACGGTTACTGTCGAGCTGACTGTTAAAGAACTGATGGCGCTTACGGGTGTCCGTTTTCACAATAACCATGGAGTAGAAATTTCTGCACGGAAGAAATTGAACGAAGTGTTGGTCGAAACTTATGAGCGCGATCAGCAAGAGAACGGTCCGATTCCCTACCAGCTGCTGCTTTAAAACATAAGCCGTGCAGCAAAATACACAACATGCAAGCCGCAGTGCCGTAATATGGCCGCGGCTTTTTTCTATAATAAGAAGGTTTGTCCGAGTTGCTTAACCATTCCTCTTTACTTTGCACTCATTCTTCGGCACAATAAGGACTAGTCTATTCGTTGCATCGTCTACGATAAATGGAGGAATCACTGCATATGCGTTTAAGAGGAAGAAAAGGTATTCGCGAGAGTCTAGAGGGACAGCCAGAGCTAGTAGTGCTCGATGCTGCGCCACACAAAGGAAAGTGGAATGAGTTTTTCGGCAACGATCAGCCTATTTATGTAGAGCTGGGTATGGGCAAGGGCCGTTTCATCAGCCAGATGAGCGCACGTTATCCGCACATCAACTTTATTGGCGTTGATATGTACGACGAGCTGCTTCGCCGCGCGAGCGAGAAAGCACGAATCGTTTGGGAGCAAAAAGGGGAGTCGCATCCGCCGAACCTGGCGCTGCTGCGTGCCAATATCGAAGGCATTGAGACGATGTTCGCGCCAGGCGAAATCGAACGCGTTCATCTTAACTTTAGCGACCCATGGCCAAAGAGCAAGCATGCGCGCCGGAGATTAACGCATCCTAGGCTCGTTGCGAAATATATCGAGCTGCTGAACGAGCGCGGCGAGATTCATTTTAAGACAGATTCGCAATCGTTGTTTGAGTTTTCATTGAACAGCTTCGCGGAAATGGAGCTTATCATGCGTAATATTTCGCTCCATCTACACAAAGAAGGTCCTAGAGAGGACCTTGTGTTTACCGAGTATGAGATGAAATTTATGGAAAAAGGGCAAAATATTTATCGTGTAGAAGCGGTAATCGGCGCTGAAGCGCTGAGGAAGCACCGCGAGGCGAGGCATGAGAAGTCGATTAAGGAAGAGGCGGAAGCGATCGAAGCAGATTCGAACGATTTCGATGAGGAAGACAACTAGTTCAGTCCAATAGCTGGTCCAACCCAGGAATAATTGACCGCGAGAGCAGTTACCGTTCCGATGAGTGCGCCTGCCGCAACGTCGGACGGATAATGCAACCCAAGATACATCCTCGACCATCCAACCGAAACTCCGATTATTAAGGCTAATGGCACCATCAGAGTGAGCCAAATGCCGCTCGTGAGCAAAATAGGTACAAGCCAAGCAAAAATAGCTGTTGTATGACCGGATGGGAAGGAAGAATCCATCAGCGGCTTATGACCGGTATTTACTCCCTGCAAGGCCTGATAAGGTCGAAGCCGTTTGAATTTGCGTTTGACGATTGCAACTGGCAAGTGGCTAATGATGACGGCAGCCAAGCATTGCCAGCCAGTTATGCTCCAAGGAGTCGGTGCTAGAATTGCATATATAAGGGCGGTTGCAAGCGTAAAAGTGGCGCCGCCCATATGTGTGACCGTACTTAACCATTTGCCTAGGAGTCGATGTCTTTTCCCCCCTGCAGGTCTCCGATTTGCCCAAATCAGCACTTTTTGCTCACTTGTCTTCAGCCAGCCTATCATTCGTTCCATCGCTGTTGTCCTCCTAACGGTGGCTAAAATTGTAACTTATTTCTTCTTAGTATTGTAATAAAATCAATTTTAGCATGTTTTTGTTCGCTGGGCGTAAACTATTTCTTGTCCCAATATTAAAGTTTAGCATAGCTTGGTATAAATAATGATTTTCAAATTGCTGTTTAATAATGTGCAGTTGATGGTAAAACTGTAATGGACATATTTCCACGCGTTAAGGCAAATAATGTCGAAATAGCGAAAGGTGTCATTTTGATTCCTCATGTTCACCTGTTCGTCACATAGTCGCTTCTCAATCCCAGAAACATTTTCACACATTTTATCGTAAATAAGGACGTTAGTGCTAAAAAGTCAGCAAATGGTTGAAAATAAGACTGAGCCGTCGTAAAAGGAGGTAATGCGTTCATTGATATGCCATGCAAGCGTTTTTCTGACGAGATTAAGCATAATCGAGACTAATTCAACTTTTGACAAAGAAGTTGTTTCTGTGGAGAATCAATAAAGATCCGCGAGTGTTTGCAGAGAAACACTCATAACAGAGAGAAAATATATAATAAAAGCTTGCAGCAGCCGTGAACGAATGCTGAAAAGAGCAAAAAAAATGGGGTCTCAAGGGGGCAGTACCGCATGGTTCTGAGTGTTATTTTTATTGCATTTCAAGTAGTAATGGCGTTAATCGCGGTTTATCAATTCAGCATTTCCATCTTCGGCTTGGCCAAAAACATAAGCCGGAAGCATCACGCACCGCAAAAATCATTTGCCGTGCTAGTGGCAGCTCACAACGAAGAAAAAGTAGTCGGAGCGCTAATCGAGAATTTGAAAAAAATGGACTATCCAGAAGAACTATACGATATATTTGTTATTTGCGATAACTGTACAGACGGTACGGCCGATATAAGCCGGAGCCATGGCGTCAACGCCTGCGAGAGAACGAATCAGCTTCTGCGCGGTAAAGGCTATGCGATTGAATGGATGCTCAAAGAGCTGTGGGCTTTGCCCCGCCAGTACGATGCAATTGTCATGTTCGACGCCGATAATTTAGTAAATCCTGATTTCTTGCAGCTGATGAACAATGATTTGTGCGAGGGCCATAAGGTCATTCAAGGTTATTTGGATACAAAAAATCCGGATGACTCATGGGTTACCGCAGCATATGGGATTACCTATTGGTACTGCAACAGATTGTGGCAGCTGTCCAGAACGAATTTGAAAATGGCCAACTTTCTCGGCGGTACCGGCATGTGCTTTGATTCGTTGCTGCTGAAGGATATGGGCTGGGGAGCTACAAGCCTCGTTGAGGATTTGGAGTTCTCAATGCGCTGCGTGAAGCGCGACATCTACCCCGTGCTGAACTACGATGCCAAAGTATACGACGAGAAGCCAGTTACGTTTAAAGCTTCCGCAAGGCAGCGTCTGCGCTGGATGCAAGGACATTTTAACGTGGCGCGCAATTATTTTTTTCCGCTCCTTTGGGCGAGTATCAAGGAGCGCAACTTTGTGAAGTTTGATTCGGCGATCTACTCGATCTCCGTTTACAACACGTTGCTCGGCTTTCTTTTGACGTTGATTATTTGGATCGATATCGCGCTTCCGTCTTCAAATTACTTGGATTCGCTGTACAACTACGTGCCGTGGTGGGTAGTCGGTATCGCTGCTGTCGCATCAATCATTCAATTCCCGCTTGCGCTGATGCTTGAAGGCGTGAAGTCGTGGAAGATGTATGCGCATCTGCTGACATTGCCGTTCTTCCTAATCTCTTGGTGGCCGATTACATTCTATGCTTTCTTTACTCAGAACAACAAAACATGGAGCCACACGCAGCATACGCGCGTCGTTCGCATTGAGGAAGTACAGAGCAAATAGAGAAAAGCGGACTTTACAGTAGCTTGAAAAATATTTTGCATAAGCGGTTGACATAGCTTCGTAGGCCATGGTATAGTAACACGGTAACATTTTCAACTAACTAAATGACGCACAAGCAGAAGCACCCGCTTCTCACCTTTCGGCTTAAGCTGACTGGTTCGCGATAATCGATTGGTCACTCCATTGTTTCGAATTGAAATGATGCACTGACATACATGTACGGTTATGAGATGCGGGTTCGAGCGAACCCGCATTTTTTTATTGCGTAAAAACATGAAACAAACCATTTTTGGAGGTGGCACGTTATTAGCAGAGAACATCAAATCAATGATGAAATCCGGGCCAGAGAAGTACGTTTAGTAGGCGCTGAAGGTGAGCAAATCGGTATCAAATCGATTCGCGATGCCTTGCAGATGGCTATTGAACTTAATTTGGACTTGGTGAACGTCGCTCCGACGGCAAAGCCGCCGGTATGCCGCATCATGGACTACGGTAAGTTCCGTTATGAGCAGCAAAAGAAAGAAAAAGAAGCTCGCAAAAACCAAAAGATCGTTGATCTTAAGGAAGTTTGGTTCCGCGCCAACATTGATGAAAATGACTACCAAACGAAATATCGCAACGTCGTTAAGTTTCTGGGTGAAGGCGATAAAGTGAAAGCATCCGTTAGATTCCGCGGCCGTGAGATTGCGCATGCATCTCTAGGACAAAAGATTTTGGATCGTCTTTCAAAAGAAGTTGCCGAATTATGCAGCGTTGAGCGCGCTCCTAAGCTGGAAGGCCGGAGCATGATTATGATTTTGGCACCCAAAACCAACAGCTAACAACTGATGAAGAACTTTAAGGAGGATAACTGATATGCCTAAGATGAAAACTCACAGCAGTCTGAAAGACCGCTTTAAAATTACCGGAACTGGTAAAGTAAAACGTTACAAAGCTTACCGTAACCACTTGCTTTCACACAAATCCGGTCGTCAAAAACGCGTACTTGCTGGCCAACCGATTATGGCTGCTGGCGACGTTCGTCGTTTGAAGCAAGGCCTTTCCAACTTGTAATATAAAGCAACAACAAATAAGCTAATTCAACCTACAGGAGGTTTCCATTCATGGCAAGAGTCAAAGGCGGATTTGTCCGCACTCGTCGTCGCAAAAGAATTCTAAAGCTAGCTAAAGGTTATTTCGGTTCGAAACATCGTCTGTTTAAAACAGCGAAGGAGCAAGTTGGTAAGTCCCTTATGTACGCTTACCGTGACCGTCGCAACAAAAAACGCGACATCCGCAGACTGTGGATCGTTCGTATCAACGCGGCAGCTCGCATCAACGGACTTTCGTACAACAAATTCATGCACGGCTTGAAACTTGCGGGCGTAGAAGTTAACCGCAAAATCCTTGCTGACCTGGCAGTTAACGATATCACTTCGTTCAACTCGCTTGCAGGCATCGCAAAAGAGAAAATTAACGCATAGACGTTCACGTATAAAGGCTGTCCAGGTTGTCGCTTCGACGACTATTGGACAGCCTTTTTTTAATATATTCGATCGATAACAATGAGGAAGCGGCAAGCGGCTCTAACTCTAGCATTTTTAGCAGGCAATGCGTACATTTATTAGAATAGAGGACAAACAAACAGACGGAATCCGCTTTCCCGGAATAAGCTAAAGGACAACGGGAAAGGAGGGATTTCGCATGCGTAACGTTTCCAAACAAGAAGTACGGAAACTGGTCGGCAAATCCATTTATGCAGTACGTCCTGACGGCTCAGTCGTCACGGGCAAGCTCGTTCGTGTTAGCCAAAACAAATTGGTTGTAGCTCCCCTAAAAAGAGATAAGGGCAAGGTTGTGCAAACCAAAGCTATTATACCTCTCGTATTATTTGATCTTCTAGCAATCGGCACGCTTCCACTTTGGGGCGGCGGCTTTGGTGGAGGCTTCGGCGGTAAGGGCGGTAAGGGCGATAAGGGAGGCAATTGCTGCAACAACAACTTTAACCAATGCGGAGGTTACGGCAGCCAAGGCTACAACAGCTATGACAACCAAGGCTACGGTTACGGCAATCAAAGCTACGGTTATGGCAACCAAAACTATAACGGGTTTTAATGGCGGTTAGGCAATCATAACGGGGCAAGCGGCTTAAGCAGCTCGTAGCAGCGAAGCTCAGGATAGTAGTGAACGGTATTGTAACCAAGCTTATTGTATAATTGATGGGCTTTATCATTTACCTGATCGACAAACAGCCTGGCTACCTTGCAGTGCTGCTTCCTGCCGTAAGCCTCGCTATGTGCTATTAACGTTCTGCCCCATTGCCTATTTCGATGCTCGGGATGCGTGACCATCATATCTAAATATAAAACCTCACCCATGACTTCAAAATGTATGAAGGAGACCGGTGGGCTTTTTTTGGATAAAGAGGCTACATAAGTAACGCCGCGTCGGAATCGCTTCGGCAGCTCGCGAATTGTCTGGGCATCATGCTGGTGAACCGTATGCGACAAAGGGATCAGCTCGCTCCTAATGAGGCGGACAACCTCTGCTTGATCCAGTCGAGGATCATAAAGTCTTATCATCAACATCATTCCATTTCTGCGGCGCCGAAGGATTGGAACGCTGCATGAGTTTGCCGATTAGAGGCTAAAATAATATATGTGTCAGGGCCGCAAAATGCGCCAATTGCAAATTATGCGAAGAGTTGCTCATGGTTCTTGACGAACGAGGATTCGCGGCATATAATAAAGAAAGTCTTATCTACCACGTACTGGTGTGCGCACCATGTGGTACATATACAATCAGCAATGATGAGGACGAAGTGCTAAGGGCTCTTTTGAACAGAGAGCGGATGGATCAGCTGCAACCATCGCCAAAACCCCTTTTCTACGAGCTCACCTCGGAGCTGTTTCCTTGAAAAGCAACAACGGTATGCTGTTGCCTAATAGGGGAAATCGCAGGGCAAGCGTTACAGTGCCAATAGTATGGACGTATATGCACGACGTTCTTACTTGTGGAGGTTATACATCGGGAGATGTGTAACGAATTTGGGTGGTACCACGGAAGATATACCTTTCGTCCCTCGTTGCTTTGTTTTTGAAGCATGAGGAGCGAAAGGTTTTTTTGTTTTTTCAGAGAGGAGGATGACTGATGGTAACGCAAGGTGCAACACTGAAGTCAAAAGAGGAATTGAAGGAAAGGCTCTCGAAGCCCGAGGTCATTAGTGGTTCAGAAATATTGCTGCGCAGTCTGCTGCTTGAGGGTGTAGATTGTGTATTCGGCTATCCTGGTGGAGCAGTGTTGTACATTTACGACGCGATGCACGGAAACCCCGATTTCAATCATTTACTCACTCGTCACGAGCAAGGCGCGATTCACGCGGCTGACGGCTACGCCCGCGCAAGCGGTAAAGTAGGCGTTTGTATCGCAACCTCAGGTCCTGGGGCAACGAACCTGGTTACGGGTATCGCGACAGCATATATGGATTCTGTACCGTTAGTTGTCATTACGGGCAACGTCATTTCCAGCCTTATCGGAAGCGATGCGTTCCAAGAAGCGGATATTACAGGCATTACGATGCCAATCACGAAGCACAGCTACTTGGTGCGCGATGTAGAAGATTTGCCGCGCATTATACATGAAGCATTCCACATTGCCAACACTGGCCGCAAAGGTCCAGTATTGATTGATATACCAAAGGACATCTCGGCGGCTACAACGTTGTTCAAGCCCGTAACGGATGTAAGCATCCGCGGCTACAACCCGACGGTTTCGCCAAACAAGAATCAAGTCGACAAGCTCATTAAAGCCATTGAGCAGGCAGAGCGTCCCATCATTCTCGCTGGCGGCGGAGTTGTATATTCCGGCGGTCACGAAGAGCTGTTCGAGTTCGTAACGAAAACGCAAATTCCGATTACGACGACATTGCTTGGACTCGGAGCTTTCCCAAGCGGGAATGAGCTGTTCTTGGGCATGCCAGGTATGCATGGCACTTATACGGCTAACAAATCGATTCAAAGTGCGGATTTGCTTATCAACATCGGCGCCCGGTTCGATGACCGTGTAACCGGTAAGCTGTCCGGCTTCGCTCCGCTTGCGAAAATCGTTCATATCGATATCGATCCAGCGGAAATCGGCAAAAACGTACCAACTGACGTTCCGATCGTAGGTGACGTGAAGACGGTTCTCCAGCTTGTTAACAAGCAAGCTAAACGCGCGGATAAAGCGGATGACTGGCGTGCGAAGCTTAAAGCTTCATGTGCGGAATACCCGTTCAGCTACTCGGATTCCGAGGTTGAGCTTAAGCCGCAATGGGTCGTTGAGCTTATTCACGAAACGACTGGCGGAGACGCGATTGTAACGACTGACGTTGGCCAGCATCAAATGTGGGCTGCACAGTATTACAAATTCAACAAGCCGCGGTCATGGGTAACCTCCGGCGGTTTGGGTACAATGGGCTTCGGCTTCCCTTCCGCTATCGGCGCCCAAATGGCGAATCCGGACCGCGTAGTCGTTTCCATCAACGGTGACGGAGGCTTTCAAATGTGCGCGCAGGAGCTGGCTATTTGCGCAATCAATAATATTCCAGTCAAGGTTGTTATTATTAATAACCAGGTGCTCGGGATGGTTCGCCAGTGGCAGGAGCTTATCTACGATAATCGCTACAGCCATATCGATCTTTCCGGCAGTCCAGACTTCGTTAAGCTTTCCGAGGCTTACGGCGTGAAAGGCTTCCGCGCTACGAACAAAGAGGAAGCGCGCACCGCATGGGAAGAAGCGCTCCGCCATCCAGGTCCAGTAGTCGTTGAGTTCGTCGTTCGCAAAGAAGAGAACGTGTATCCAATGGTTGCACAAGGAAGCACCATCGACGAAATGATCATGGGGGATGCGGAATGAAAAAACACACGATCGCAGTAATCGTCAACGATCAGCCCGGCGTTCTGCAGCGCGTATCCGGCTTGTTCGGACGCCGCGGCTTCAATATTGAGAGCATTACAGTTGGTTCCAGCGAAGAGGCAGGCTTGTCGCGTATGGTCATCGTCACTACAGGTGATGACCATACCCTCGAGCAGGTTACGAAGCAATTGTACAAGCTGATCGACGTTATTAAAGTTATTGATCTCAGCTCCAACCCGATGGTCGCACGCGAGCTTGCCTTAATTAAGGTAAACGCGGAGCCGGCATCACGTCCTGAAATTCTTGGCGTAGTAGAAACGTTTCGAGCAGCGGTTGTTGACATCGGCACTCATTCGCTTATTGTACAAGTAGTAGGTGACACGGAGAAAATCGATGCAATGGTCGAGCTGCTTAAGCCTTATGGCATTCGCGAGCTGTCGCGTACGGGAGTAACTTCGCTAAACAGAGGCAACGTCAAGTAATTATTACCATTCATTCAACATCCCCGCTTTGAGCGGGAGTTTAAGGGGAGAACCGCTGCGTATGGGTCATTCTCTGCTTAAACACCCGCTCAAAAGGGTTAAATTAAAGGAGGCAATTATTAAAATGGCAGTTACAATGTACTATGAAAAAGACGCGGATCAAGGCGTACTACAAGGTAAAACAATCGCAGTTATCGGTTACGGCAGCCAAGGTCACGCGCAAGCGCAAAACCTTCGCGACAGCGGCTTGAAAGTAGTTATCGGACTTCGCCCTGGTAAATCTGCAGACGTTGCTAAGAAAGACGGCTTTGAAGTACTTACAGTTGCTGAAGCAACTAAAGTAGCTGACGTTGTTCAAATTTTGCTTCCTGACGAAACGCAAGCGAAAGTATACACAGACGAAATCGCTCCTAACCTCAAAAAAGGCGCGGCTCTTATGTTCTCACACGGCTTCAACATTCACTACGGTCAAATCGTTCCTAACGCAGATACTGACGTATTCCTAGTTGCTCCAAAATCTCCAGGTCACATGGTTCGTCGTACGTACCAAGAGGGCTTTGGCGTTCCTGGACTTATCGCAATCGAGCAAGATGCTACAGGCAATGCTAAAGCTATCGGTCTTGCATATGCTAAAGGTATCGGCTGTACACGTGCAGGCGTTATCGAAACTTCTTTCAAAGAAGAAACAGAAACAGATTTGTTCGGTGAGCAAGCTGTTCTTTGCGGCGGCGCTTCCGCACTAGTTAAAGCAGGCTTCGAAACGCTTGTTGAAGCTGGCTACGCTCCAGAAATGGCTTACTTCGAGTGCTTGCACGAGCTTAAACTGATCGTTGACATGATGTATGAGGGCGGAATTTCGTCGATGCGCGATTCCATCTCCAACACTGCAGAATACGGCGACTATGTAACTGGTCCTCGCATTGTTACGGAAGAGACGAAGAAAGAAATGAAACGTGTATTGGAAGATATCCAATCCGGCCGTTTCGCTCGTGACTTCATCTTGGAAAACCAATCGAACCGTGCTATGCTTACAGCTACACGCCGTAACGAAGCAGCTCATCCAATCGAGCAAACAGGCGCACAGCTTCGTGAATTGATGCACTGGATCAAGAAGTAATAACAGATAGAATGAACGACCATATCCCGGTACGCCGGAGTGCAAGGCGAAGCGGCTTACGTTTCGCCTTGCAGCTTCATCCGCGTGCCGGGATCATTCTGTTCACGGAGGTGCATGGCACAAATGCGGAAAATTTATGTTTTCGATACAACGCTTCGTGACGGAGAGCAATCTCCGGGTGTAAACCTGAACACGAAGGAAAAGGTAGAGATTGCCCTTCAGCTTGAGAAGCTTGGCGTGGATCGTATGGAGGCTGGATTCCCTGCAGCATCCCCTGGCGATCTTGCAGCGGTTAATGCGGTTGCGCGCGCAGTTAAGAACGCAACGGTCATCGGCCTCTCACGCTCCCGCGAGCAAGATATTGATGCGGTTCGTGAAGCGCTTATCGGCGCACAGGATCCGTGCATTCACGTATTTCTAGCTACAAGCCCGATTCACCGCAAGCATAAGCTGCGGATGGAGAAGGATCAGGTTCTGGAAACCGCAGAGCGTGCGATTCGTTATGCGCGTAAATACTTTGACAAAGTCGAGTTTTCCGCAGAGGATGCCGGACGTACGGAGCTGGATTTTCTATGCCAGGTAACGGAGATGGCGATCAAAGCAGGGGCTTCGGTCGTTAATATTCCGGATACGGTCGGTTATATGAACCCGCAGGAATTCGGCAATATTTTCAAGACGCTTAAGGAAAACGTGCCGAATATCGAAACGATCCAGCTAAGCGCGCATTGTCATGATGATCTTGGCATGGCGACAGCCAATTCGCTTGCCGCGATTCTAAATGGCGCTGACCAAGTTGAGGGTACGATCAACGGAATTGGAGAGCGTGCCGGCAATACGGCAATCGAAGAGATTGCCATGGCACTTGCGACGCGTCCCGATTTCTTCGGTGCTCAAACGACGCTTAACCTGAAGGAAATTGCGAAGACGAGCCGCCTTGTCAGCAAGCTGACAGGCATGGTCGTTCCAGGCAACAAAGCGATTGTCGGCGCCAATGCATTCGCGCATGAGTCCGGCATTCATCAGGACGGCATGCTGAAGGAAAAGACAACTTACGAGATTATCTCGCCTGATACGATCGGCCTTAAGGAATCGAAGCTTGTTCTTGGCAAGCACTCCGGACGCCATGCGTTCCGCGAGAAGCTGATCGATCTTGGCTATGAGCTTGAGGATGAAGCGGTCAACACGGCTTTCGCCAGATTTAAGGATTTGGCTGACCGCAAGAAAACGGTAAGCGATGAAGATATTCTTGCCCTTCTTGAGGAGAAGCTTATTGATACGCCGGAAGTATTCAGCTTGGAGGCGATCCAAGTGAGCTACGGCAATCAATCTACGCCAAGCGCTTCCGTCCGGATTCGCAAAGTCGATGGCGAGATCGTCGAAGAAGTGGCAATCGGCAACGGTTCCGTTGATGCGATCTACAATGCTATCGATAAAGTTACGCAGGAAAATGTTGAGCTTGAAGACTATTCGATTAAGTCGGTCTCACAAGGCAAGGATGCACAGGGCGAGGTACATGTTGTTTTAAAGCAGGATGAAGTTTCTGCTCAAGGCCGTGGACTAAGCACGGATATTCTAGAGGCAAGCGCACGCGCCTATATCGATGCGCTTAACCGCCTGATCGAGAAGCGGAAGTCACCAGGCCGTCGCGATAAGATGAGTTTGATCTAATTTTTGCAAAAAAGGACAGTAAGCCAAGGAAACTTGCGGCTTACTGTCTTTCTTTGTTTACAGGCATTTGTTTCATATTTGTATGGAATTTATACTGGCTCTATAGTCATAGTCTATAGAGTCAATAGTTTTTATATCTTTGTAATCACACCGCTTTTATGGTACAAATGATAATAGAATGAGAATGAGTGTATAACTTGTCGAATCCAAGCGGTGCTGCTTTGGATGGATAAGTTTAATCGAAAACGAGGAGTGTTACTTTAACTATGTCAGATGTAAAAAAAATTGCAGTTATTGCCGGCGACGGTATCGGACCTGAGGTTGTTGGCGAAGCGCTGAAAGTGCTCAAAAAAACAGAAGAGCTTTATGGCTACAAATTCGAAACATCGTACGGCTTGTTCGGCGGTATTGCGATCGATGAGAAGGGTACTCCGCTTCCACAAGAGACGCTTGAGCTTTGCAAAGGCGCGGACGCAGTATTGCTTGGCGCTGTTGGCGGCCCGAAATGGGACAACAACTCGAAGGAGCTTCGTCCAGAGACTGGCCTTCTCGGCATTCGCAAAGCGCTTGGCTTGTTCTCCAACATCCGCCCAGCTACGGTGTTTGATTGCTTGAAAGAGGCTTCCACATTGAAGCCGGAAGTTCTTGAAGGCACTGATCTTGTCGTTGTTCGCGAGTTGACTGGCGGCATTTACTTTGGTGAGAAGTTCCGCCGTGAAGGCGCTGGCGGTGAAGAAGCGGTTGATACTTGCGTTTATAATGTACAGGAAATCGAGCGTATCGTACGCCAAGCATTCGATATCGCAATGACTCGCGGCAAACGTCTTGCATCGGTAGATAAAGCGAACGTGCTAGAAACATCACGTCTATGGCGTGAGGTTGTTAACCGGATCGCTCCTGAATATCCTGAAGTTGAGCTTGAGCATGTGCTTGTCGATAACTGCGCGATGCAATTGCTGCGCCGCCCTTCGAGCTTTGATGTCATCGTTACGGAAAACATGTTCGGCGATATTCTTAGCGATGAAGCCGCGATGCTGACTGGATCGATCGGCATGCTCTCATCTGCTTCGCTAGGCGAAGGAAGCTTTGGCTTGTACGAGCCGGTACATGGTTCAGCACCTGATATCGCTGGTCAAGGCATCTCGAACCCAATTGCAACTATTCTCTCGGTTGCTCTTATGTTCCGACTAACGTTTGGCTATCACGAAGCTGCTGCTGCAATCGAAGCTGCCGTGAAAGAAGTGCTTGACGCAGGACACCGTACTGGCGATATTGCTGTTGATAAAAGCAAAGCAATCGGAACGACTGAAATGGGCGATTTGATCGTAGCTGCTCTTAAAAAATAATTAGTGGATTATAATAATTATAATTAAATACTAATTATAATATTGACTTCATTCTAGACTAGTGATACTATTTACTAGGTAAGTCACACAGACGAAGTGACATAAACAATAAAAATTTATGGATAGGTCAAGGAGGTTTTCAATAATGGCAGAGCGTTTGGTAGGCCGTCAGGCCCCAGATTTTTCGATGGAAACAGCAACAGGTGACGGTAAAGATTTCGGTACAGCATCTCTTGCAGATTACAAAGGCAAATGGTTGGTATTGTTCTTCTACCCACTAGATTTCACATTCGTTTGCCCAACTGAAATCACTGCTTTGAGCTTGGCTGCAGCTGAATTCAAAAAATTGAACACTGAAATTCTTGGTGTCAGCATTGATAGCAAACATAGCCACCGTGCATGGATCAACACGCCGGTTAATGATAATGGCCTAGGCCAACTAGAATTCCCACTTGCTGCAGACATCACGAAGAGCGTTGCTCGTGACTACGGCGTATTGATCGAAGAAGAAGGCATAGCGCTTCGCGGCCTATTCATCATCAACCCAGAAGGCGAAGTACAATACCAAGTTGTTAACCACAACAACGTTGGCCGCAGTGTTGACGAGACACTTCGCGTATTGCAAGCTTTGCAATCCGGCGGTCTTTGCCCAATCAACTGGAAACCAGGTCAACAAACTTTGGTATCGAAATAATAGATTTCGAGACCGTTATTCAAAACCCGCGCCATAAGATGGCGCGGGTTTTTTTTTAGGCCCTAGAGGCGGATATTATGATGCAAAAGCAGGAATTCAACCATACTGAGCGAATAATGTATACTTAGTCACAGAGCTCAAAAAATTGCTAGGTTTGCTTTCGAAGTGGTTTGCATTCGCAAACCTTAAGTTGATGCTTACGAAGTAGGTTTGCACCCGCAAACCTTGGAGGAGGAGTCGTCAATGAGTTTTTGCTGTGGAGCTAGTATGATTGGAACAAAGGGAACGCTAAAGCATTTCCGAACGCATATTCATAATGTACCTATTATGTTTTGTCCGGTATGCCATCGAGTGGACATCCATTATTTAATCGAAAATGAATACGAGATATTAGCCGAATATGCACATGGCGACGGCGCCGCCGAAGTTGATTTTCAAGACTATGTGGAGCAAGAAGGCAAGGCGCTGCTTGAAAACTGCGTTAATCATGAGAATGAGGATCCTATGGACGTTGTCCATAGTCAAATTGATATGGCACTTGATTTGCTTAGCTTCGCTAAGCAGATTGAAGACACGGAGTGGCAGCTTGTACTTAAGAAGCGTCTTGGGATGCTGAATAACAGAAGGAATAAGCTCCGTAAACGCCGTACATCCGTTTAGATTTTTAAACATGAATGGTGAGCCTCCTTTTCGGGGGCTTTTCTTTTTTAAAATAAGTGAAGATCTTCTCATAATGTACCCCCTGAAACCGGTCAGACAGAAACGAATCATACTAGTAGTGAGGTGGAGCGGTTGTTACTTGTATTGTTCAAACGCTTTCTGCGGAAGTCTGCTTCCACAGATGCTGCGGAGGATGAGCAGAAGCTTACTCCCGAACAATGGGTTGCTCGAATTCGTCAAGGCGATGAGCTGCTTCGAGAGCAGTTCATAGCAGATTACAAGCCTTATATAATGAAAGTAACAAGTCGATTTTGCAAACGGTACATAGATCCGAATCAAGATGATGAATTCAGCGTGGCGCTGCTCGCTTTTAATGAAGCGATCAATCAGTTCGACAGCCATGCGGGCAAATCATTTATCGGATTTTCTGAAACCGTCATTCGCCGTCGGCTTATTGACCATGTCCGAAAAGAACAAAGGCATTCTCAGGTTGTACCTTATAGCATGTACGATTCCGAGGATGAGGAGCAGCCGCAATACAATTCCGTTGAAACCAGGCAAGCGTTGAATGCATTTGAAGTTAAGCGGACCGAAGACGAGAGAAGGCAGGAGATCAGTGAGCTTAATCAAGAGCTTCTAAGGTTCGGGATTTCTTTTGCAGAGCTGGTTGAAGTCTCCCCCAAGCATGCAGACTCCAGAAGGCTGTTGATCGGAATTGCGCAAACACTTGTGAGTGAGGCTGATTTATTCGAATCGTTAAGATTAAAGAAAAAGCTAGCGGTAAAAGAGCTTACCGAAATGTGCGGCGTTTCCCGCAAAACGGTTGAGCGCAACCGAAAATATATTATTGCGATCGCACTTATTATTTCTGGCACATACCCATACATGCACGATTACTTACATATAACCGATGACCGAATGGATCTGAATAAGGAGGCAAGCAAATGAAACGTGGAGTCATTATGAGCATTCATAAGCAGCACGCCGTTGTAATGACGGCAGACGGCCAATTTTTGCAAGCCCCTATTCAAGGGAAGCCGGAAATAGGTGAAGAAATAACATTTGAAGAGGAATTTAAGAATCCGCGTACGTTTAAACCAGCTTATTGGTATACGAGTGCTGCGGCGGTAATGCTGCTGGTGTTCCTTCCTATTTTGCTCGTTATGCAGCAGGATAAAAATCCTGTTGTCGCCTATGTAAGCATGGATATTAATCCAAGCGTTGAGCTAGGCGTGGACAAGAACGATAAGGTTCGGGAGCTGAATGCGTTAAATGAGGACGGCGAGCTTATTATTAAAGGGCTAGTATATAAAGGAGTTAACGTTGAAACGGTAGCCGCTTCTATTCTAGAGAGGGCTAAAGGCTCACATTATCTCGATACGCCAAACAAAAATATTTTTATAACGAGCATGCTGTTAGACGACAATTCTGCACTTAAACTCGATTATGAGCAAATTTTGACGGGAAAAGTCGATCGGACGCTTCGGAATTTATTAACACAGCTGGCAGCAGAGGCGGCTAGCGCGAATATTACAACGCTGTCGGTACCAAATGAAGTGCGTGAGGAAGCGGCCGCGAATGGCATTTCTTCAGGTAAAATGGCCGTGTATTTGATGGCGAAGGATGAGGGTTATACGCTCGAAATGGAGCAGCTCAAGCATAACTCCATCGATAAAGCTACGGAGCCGCTTGGCGGCTTGAAGACGATCGTAGATAATGCGGAAGACTTAAGCAAGCAAAAGCTGAAGGATCTAGTTGCACGAGAAAAAAAGGAGAAGGCCAAGCAGCAAAAGGCTGACGAAAAGACGAATACAACTAAGCCTGCAGCTACCCCTAAATCCAATAAACCGGTGAAAGCAACAAAGCCGGAGAAGCCCTTCAGCAGTGATGTGAATAATGCGGCGGTTACGACGAAACCAGGCAAGAACGGGGCATGGAACGGTAAACCTACTATAACACCAGGGAAATCGAATAAGCCAAGCTCGCCCAATAGACCTAATGCCGATAAAAAGGAAAACAAGAATAAGGAAGACAAGAATAAAGATAAAGATAAAGATAAAGATAAAGATAATGACAAGGACAAGGACAAGGACAAGGACAAGGACAAGGACAAGGACAAGGACAAGGACAAGGACAAGGAGTGGTACCGCAACTGGGACCGCTCCAATGACGATGATAAAGATCGAAACGATAACTGGAACGAAAATAACAATAAATGGCAACACGGTCATGAAGATGAAGACATCAGCAAAGATAACAAGGATCGAAGGGAAAGAGAAAATAGCGGCAGGGAAGGCAAACGGGAAGATAAAAAAAGGGAAGAAATGAATGAGGAAGATAATAACAGAAACGATCGAAATGACAAAGCTAGCAATGACAATGATCGTTAGTTTTACAGGCTCACAAATGCAAAAAATAAATAAAAAGCAGTAGGGGACCCGAGTCCTAATTGGCGTAGGGTATGACCCTGCGCCTATTTCCTTCCTAAAATTCGACAGTATTTCCGATTGACAGCGATTGTAAACTCGTCCTATGATTAGTAGTAACTGTAACCGCTATCTATAGATATTGCCCGGGAGGAGTACAAGATGCAGGCCATTCGAAAGCGCTATTTCCCGGCGCTTGCCGAGTATATACGAAGTGGTAAGGAAGTATCACTATTCCATGCCAACGAGCTGGGCAAGGAGCTTTACGGAATAAACCCGGAGGAAATTATTGCCGTTCATGAGGAGTGCATTCAGTCTTTAGCTGCCAATGTTGATTCGGAGGAAGCGATAAGACTATACAATCGTTCTTTCGTTTTCTTAATGGAAATTATGGTAGCCTGTCGTTTTCGATTACAGCCTGAGCGATCGAACGAGCAGAAATTCAGCGAAATGCGTGAAATGCTTTTTCGATCCAATCGATCTTTCGAAATGGTTAAAAATAAATACGAAAACGTATTGCAGCATATGGACAGCGGTATTGCATTATTTGACAACGATGGCATATTATCGTTTATCAATGTACAGATGGCTAAGCTGCTGGACATTCCTCGAAAGACGTTAATAGGTTGTTCAATAAAAGAAATATTAAGACACCGGCAGCTTACCAATTCGACGAAGAGAACGATTTTGAGACTTTACAAGGAAATGTTTCTTTTGCATAGTCGGTACTATGAATTCCAACACAAAGATGGCAAACATCTATTGGTAACGGTTACATACGGTGATCAATTAGACGGTGATTTTCTAATTAGTGTGAAGGATGTCTCAGAGTATAAGCAAATTGAACAGACGGCATTACAGAATGACAAGCTTGCCATGCTAGGAAAAATTGCTGCTGCTATCGCCCATGAAATTCGCAATCCCTTAACGAGTATTAGAGGTTTTATCCAATTGCTTCGGCCTTATTTAATGGAAGTAGGCAAAGAAGAGTATGCGCGTATTATTTTGACGGAAATTGACAGGGCTAACGATATTATTTATGAATTTCTTAATTCGTCCAAGCCATCAGCACCAATGAAGCAGTTGGTGTCTATCGATCATTTGATTAAAGAAGTGGTGCTTCTAACGGAAAGTGAAGCGCTTATGCGGAATTGTGAAATTAAGGCGGAGTGCTATTGCTCAGAGCATTACGTTTCGATTGATGTGAAGCAGGTGAAGCAGGTCATATTGAATATCGTCAAAAATTCACTTGATGCCATCGAGGAGATACAAGGCGAACGAAGAGGCTTGATCGATATCATCACGCGCAGCAGCGGTCAATTTGCCGAAATTGTTATAAAGGATAATGGCAAAGGAATGGACAAGGCGACGATGAGTCGGCTGTTCGATCCTTTCTTTACGACAAAGCAGACGGGCACAGGGCTTGGTTTATCGGTGAGCTACCGTATCGTACGCAATCACAATGGTACCATTCGCGTAGACAGCCAAGCCGGGGTTGGAACAGAGTTTATCATTACACTGCCGTTAGCTGAATGAAGGCTTCAAGAGAGATTAAATTTCATCAGGCTATTTAAATTAAGAATGGAACAACTAAAAGCCCACCTCCCCCAATAGGGAGGGGCTTTTTTGTTTTAGCCTTGAATTTTAAACATGGAAAAGTCAATGGACGTTCGGTATAATGAGTTTGAAAAATGCGTGTTGATTGAATGCAATTCATGCAGGATACATATATGGTTTTATTCATTAAGAAAGCGAGGGAATACAAATGAGTGCTCAATTCACATATGGAGTTCGTGGTGCAGAACAGGCGGTTAATGATGCGGTCGTTCGTTTCGTAAGCAAAAATGAGCTTCTCGGGGCTGGAGCGATTGTGCAGCCGCAAATCGATGGTGCGCTGAGAGGACAGTACGCCAAAGGTTTGTTTAAAGCAGAATCGGAGCAAACCGAGGTTGTTGCGACTTTAGGCCTCTATCCCGCAGCGTATATTGTTTTTGTTGGACTTGAGATGGATGGTGAGGCAACGAGCCTGCGCCTAGCGGCAGCAGCGGCTGCCAAAGCGCTCAAAAAACTGCGTGCCGAGTCCGTTCAATTGCTGCTTTCGGAACAATTGCTGGAGTGTTCGAAAGCAAAGCTTGGTGCCGCTCGTTCGGCTCAAGCGCTGACAGAGGGATTGCTGCTTGCCCTTCACGTGCGTCAGCCGCTCAAACGTGAGCAGAATGAGCGGTTTACGCTGAAGGAGGTCGCTTTTGTACCTCAAGGTGCAGCTATAACGGAAGAGGAAGCCGTCTTATGGAAGCAAGGCATCGCTAAGGGCAAGCTGATTGCTGAAGGCGTTAGCTTGGCCCGCGATCTGACTAATTTGCCGGGCAATGATCTTACGCCTGAGCGTCTGGCTCATCATGCGGAAGAGCTCGCTCGCGAGCTTGATTTGGAAATTGAAGTCATCGATGAGTGGAGTGCGGCAGAGCAGCGAATGGGAGGCTTGCTTGGTGTAGGCCAAGGCAGCATAAATCCGCCTCGCATGATCGTTATCCATTATAAAGGCGATCCAAGCACCGAAGAAGCTTGGGGACTGATCGGTAAAGGCATTACGTTTGATACAGGCGGCATCTCCTTGAAGAGAGCAGAAGGCATGCAGGAAATGATCTCGGATATGGGCGGGGCAGCTGCTGTGCTTGGAGCGATGCGCGTTATTGGCGAGCTGAAGCCTGCAATCAATGTCATTGCGGTCATTCCAACCGCTGAGAATATGCCTTCTGATCGTGCGATTAAGCCTGGCGACGTGCTTCGTATGATGAGCGGCCATACCGTAGAAGTTGTAAATACCGATGCAGAGGGAAGATTGGTGCTGGCCGACGGCCTGACGACCGCCATTACAAGGGGCGCGACTCGTTTGGTAGACGTGGCCACGCTGACAGGCGCAGTATCAGTTGCGCTAGGCACCCAAGCAACGGGCGCGGTTACAAATAATGACCAGCTCTTTAAGCAGGTGCAGTCGGCTTCTGAGCGTGCGGGCGAGAGAATATGGCAACTGCCATCTTATCCGGAATATAAGAAGCAGATTAAGAGCGATGCTGCAGATTTGAAAAATAGCGGGGGCAGAGATGCCGGAACGATTACCGGCGGACTGTTTATCGGACATTTTGCAGAAGGACTGCCTTGGGTACATCTAGATATCGGCGGCACGGCATGGCTGGAATCGAGCAGAGGCTGGGAGACTAAAGGCGCTACCGGCGTTATGGTTAGAACCTTAATCGAATTGATCGTACACCAAGAGTAGGCAGAAATAAGGAAATAGCAGATGCTGCGGAATCGGATATGGATGAAAAAAGCTCTTTCTTTTGCATAAAGCTTGCGAAAAGAAGGGCTTTTTTTTGGCGAAATTGAGGTGCAGGAACGAAAATGCGAATCGGAATAGGGGTATACTGAGATGAATGCAATTAATCGACGTAAAAATGATTGGTTAGCGTATAACCCGCCGGCGACCATTGGTGCGGACGAGCTTGACACGTACTGGCAGGACATATTGCTCCGTTATAAGCAGAAGCCTCTAGATATAGCGAGAGAATCGCTGGATACTCCTCTTACGGCTGTAAGGACAGAGCGTTTAACGTACAAGGGGAGTGATGATACGCTGATTCATGGCTTGTATATTGTTCCGCAGCATGGCTTGGAAGGCAATAAGCTCCCTTGTATCGTCATTTATCAGGGCTACACAAACGATAAAGGATTGCCTGAGCGATATGCAGCATGGCTGCTGCTTGGCTACGCTGTATTTGCAGTCGATGCGCGCGGACAAGGAGGAGAAACCGGAAACTTGCTAAGATCCAGCGAAGGCGCGGTTAAAGGCTGGGTTTCACAGGGGATCGCGAGTATTGAGCATAGCTACTATCAAGCGATAACGATGGACGCAGTAAGGGCGGTTGAGGTGGCGGCACTTCAGCTAGAGGTGGATGACAACCGAATAGCCGTTTTCGGCGCAAGTCAGGGCGGCGGACTGGCGCTGCTTGCTGCTGCACTAAATCCTAAGGTAAGCGCGGTCGTGTCTGATATTCCGAATATGTGCCATATGGATTACGGCATCATGCATTCAACGGGGTCGCTGACCGAAATTGCACAGTATATCAAGCGGTATCCGGAACGATTAAGCATGGTGCTGACTACGCTAGCCCATTTTGATTTATTGAACTTGGCGGAGCGCATTAAAGCGCCTGTTCTGATGTCGGTCGGCTGGAAGGACACTGTTTGCCTGCCAGAGACGGTTTACGCTGTATATAATCGGATTCGTTCGCAAAAACAGCTGAATGACTACCCTTTTTCCGGTCATGAAGTGAACGAGTATCAGACTCGCGCAGCTATTTTATTTTTGCAGGAAGCGCTCGCAAGGCATTAGCCTTCAGATTCCACCAATTTCTGGATACGGCATCCAATTGATGCTCGCTTGATTGTCCGAGAACGACAATCAATGCTTGAAATGGATGATATTGATGCTAATATGATCATGGAAGGTGAGCGTACTATGTACTAAGATATAAGGGAGCTATTAAGAGGTGTCCAAAAGACAGCATGAATTGATGGTTTTTCGTAATGACCATACAGAAAAGAGCAATTTGGTGACGATTTGAGCAAGTGCAAGTTGGCGGGCATGTATGGCGAGCTTCGCCTTAGAAAATAATAGAATGGCAATGAATAGAGAGGGTGGAATTTTCTGCAATGAGCAACCATGATGAGCGTAATTATTCGCCTTGGCAAAGCTACTATGGCCCCAATCTTGGGTATGTGCAGGAGCAATACGAACGGTTCTTAACCGATCCTGATTCCGTTGAATCAACAGTTCGTGAGCTATTTGAACGTTTTGGAGCACCGCCGGCCGTATCATTGGGAACAACTCCAAGCACTTCGGCTAAGCCAAGCGAGCAAAAGGCTGCATCAACTGCAGCAGCAACTGGTCCGATTGATTCAAATATGTTGAAAAAGGTTGTGGCTGCGCATCAGCTTATGCTGAACATACGTAGATACGGCCATTTAGCTGCGGATATAGACCCGCTCGGTTTTAGCCCTGCAGCAGATACGAAGCTGCTCGAGCCAGAAACCTTTGGGCTTACTAAAGAAGATTTGGCCGCTATTCCGGCTTCGCTTATTTGGGATAATGCGCCAGCATCGATCTCAAATGGCTGGGAGGCAATTAGCCGCTTGAGAGAAATTTATACCCGTTCCGCGGCGTATGAATTTACACATATTCATGATGAGAACGAACGGAACTGGCTTAACAAGCAAGCGGAATCGGGAAGCTTCCCAGCACCGCTGTCGGCTAGAGAGCGTTCGGCACTTCTTGAGCGTCTTATGGAAGTTGAGTATTTCGAGAACTTCCTGCACCGTACATTCGTTGGTCAGAAGCGCTTCTCAATTGAAGGCGTTGATATGCTCGTACCTGTATTAGACGAGATTGTCCGTGCAGTTGCACATGACGGAGCCAATAACATTCTCATGGGCATGGCTCATCGCGGTCGTCTTAACGTACTGACGCATGTGCTCGGCAAGCCATACGAGAAGATTTTCTCAGAGTTCCACCATGCGCCAAACAAGGAGCTTATCCCGTCTGAAGGGTCTATGGGCCTTAACTACGGCTGGACTGGCGACGTGAAATACCACTTGGGGGCAGACCGTGCAGTGAAGGAAGGCGAAACGATTCGTGCGAATCTTACGCTTGCCAACAACCCAAGTCACCTTGAGTTCGTAAACCCGGTTGTCGAGGGCTTTACCCGCGCCGCGCAAGAGGATCGCAGCAAGCGAGGCTTCCCTGAGCAGGATCCGTCAAAAGCGGTTACGATCTGCGTTCACGGCGACGCTGCTTTCATCGGCGAAGGGATTGTTGCCGAGACGCTGAACTTCAATAAGCTGCAAGGCTACCACAATGGCGGTACGCTGCACATTATTGCGAATAACCGACTTGGCTTTACAACGAACAGCATCGATTCACGTTCGACTCATTACGCAAGTGATTTGGCGAAGGGGTTCGATATTCCAATCGTACACGTAAATGCGGATGAGCCGGAAGCCTGTTTGGCGGCAGTACGCCTCGCATGTGAATACCGTCTCCGCTACAATAAAGGATTTGTTATCGATTTGATTGGCTACCGCCGTTTCGGTCATAATGAAATGGATGATCCGGATGTGACGCAGCCGCTTATGTACTCGAAAGTGCGCAATCACCCAACCGTAAGCGTGCTTTACAGCGAGCAGTTGAAAGGCGAGAAAGCGATCACGGATGCGCAGATTGAGGAGCTTCGTACACGTACGAACAGCAAGCTGCAAGCAGCCTACGATGCAATGAAAGCAAATGAAGGCCAGCCGCAAATTCGCGGCGAGCAGCAGAAGTCGGTGCTTCCTGCCGGTGAAGAAGCTCGCACAGCAGTACCGCTTGAGACGCTTCGCGACATTAACCTAGAGCTGCTCAACCGTCCGGAAGGCTTCACGGAATATACGAAGCTTCAACGGATTTTGCAGCGCAGAGCTTCTGCCTTGAACGATGGCGAAAAAGTGGATTGGGCACACGCAGAGACGCTTGCATTCGCAACGATTCTCGCAGACGGTACGCCAATTCGTCTAAGCGGTCAGGATTCAGAGCGCGGAACGTTCGCGCATCGTCACATCATGCTTAACGATAATTCAAATGCTGCCAAGTTCTCACCGCTGCATATCTTGCCGCAAGCGAAAGCATCCTTTGCCGTTCATAACAGCCCGTTGTCGGAAACGGCAGTACTTGGCTTTGAATATGGCTATAACGTATTTGCTCCTGAGACATTTGTTATTTGGGAAGCGCAATACGGTGACTTCGCAAACGTTGCACAAGTTATTTTCGACCAATTCATCTCGGCTGGCCGTGCAAAATGGTCGCAAAAATCCGGCATTGCAATTTTGCTGCCGCATGGTTATGAAGGTCAAGGACCGGAGCATTCCAGCGCAAGGCTGGAGCGTTTCCTACAGCTTTCGGCTGACAACAACTGGACGGTTGCTAACTTGACGTCGTCCGCACAATATTTCCACTTGCTGCGTAAGCAAGCATCGCTGTTAGGCACAGAGCATGTACGTCCGCTCGTTCTTATGGCGCCTAAGAGCTTGATCCGTAATCCGCGCGTCGCTTCGCATGGCGTCGAATTCAGCGAAGGCTCATTCAAGCCGGTGCTGCCGCAATTCAGCCTAACGGAGCCGAAGGATCAGAAGGATAAAGTGAAACGGCTTCTGCTTTGCACAGGTAAGGTTGCTATTGATATCGAAGAGGCGCTCTCTTCAACAAACGCAGAGGATTACGAGTGGCTGCGCGTTGCGAGAGTGGAACAGCTTTATCCGTTCCCTCATGCAGAGATCGAGCGCATCGTGAAGCAATTCGACAAGCTGGAAGAAATCATATGGGTACAAGAAGAGCCGCAAAACATGGGCTCATGGAGCTTCATGGAGCCGCGTTTGCGTGCGCTGGCACCTAAGAAGGCAGCCGTTCGCTATGTAGGCAGACCTGATCGCTCAAGTACAGCAAGCGGACACCAAGAGGTACATGCTGCTGAACAAAAATGGATCATTTCGACAGCTTTGAACGGCAAACCAGTTGAAACAAGTTTGATTAGGGGGTAATGACTAATGGCTGAAATTATAGTACCAGAATTAGGCGAGTCCATATCTGAAGGAACAATTACGAAATGGTTCGTGAAGGAAGGCGACTCCGTTAGTCAAGGAGATGTCCTACTAGAGCTTGAAACGGATAAAGTTAACATTGAAATTAGCGCTGACAACAGCGGCGTTGTATCTCGCATTGCGAAGCAAGACGGCGATGTCGTTCTCGTAGGCGAAGCAATCGGTTCGATCGGAGAAGCAGCGGGCGGTGCGTCCGCACCTGCTGCTCCGGCAGCCGTTGCTGCACCATCGGCACCAGTCGCTCCTGTGGCTGCTCCTGCAGCGCCAGCTGCTAAGCCATCAGCTCCTGCAAGCGAAAGCACAGCAGCGATCAATGCTTCTCCTGCTGCTCGCAAACGTGCTCGTGAGCAAGGAATCGATCTTTCGGCGTCTGGACAAGCTCCTGCACCAGCGGTAGCAACGCCAGTTAAATCCGCTCCGCTTACACAAGCAGAGCCAGCTAGCGCAAGCAAAGATGCGAAACCGACAGAACGCAAGCGGATGTCCCGTCGCCGGGTTACGATTGCTAACCGCCTAGTTGAAGCACAGCGTACAGCAGCGATGCTGACGACTTTCAACGAAGTGGATATGACAGCGATTCTTGATTTGCGCAAACGTCGCAAACAAGCGTTCTTCGAGAAAAATGACGTGAACCTAGGCTTTATGTCGTTCTTCACGAAAGCGGTAGTTGGCGCGCTGAAAGCTTTCCCGCTGCTTAATGCGGAAATCGACGGCGAAGACATTATTACAAAAAAATTCTTTGATATCGGTATTGCTGTATCTGCAAAAGAAGGCCTTGTTGTACCGGTCGTTCGTGATGCAGATCGTCTAAGCTTTGCTGAAATCGAGAAAAACATCGTTGAGCTTGCTGGCAAAGCAAGATCGAACACACTTGCGATCTCTGATCTGCAAGGCGGCAGCTTCACGATTACGAATGGCGGCGTATTTGGCTCGTTGCTTTCAACGCCAATTCTTAACGCACCGCAAGTTGGTATTCTCGGCATGCACAAAATTCAAATCCGTCCAGTAGCAATCGACGAGACTCGTATGGAAAACCGTCCGATGATGTACATCGCATTGTCATACGATCACCGTATCGTAGACGGCAGTGAAGCTGTTCGCTTCCTCGTGATGGTCAAAGCGCTTCTAGAAGATCCAGAAGCACTTCTTCTTGAAGGCTAACATAGATAGATCAATTAGAACCGCTCTTGAAGCAGAGGAATCTGCTTTAAGGGCGGTTTTTTCGTTTCGATAATTTAATCCCGTCCACTTCATTTGGATAGGATCATATCGCAGAATTTGCACTTGAATACGAATTTCTAGCCCATTAAATTATACGATGCAGCAGGAAGCGGGCTAGCGATGTTGAAAGTAAACAATCAGACAAAGCTAATTGCTTGAATGAGGTGGGTAACCTAAATGAAGATAGTAGGAGTAGGGGAGCAATTAAAGGAAAGTGAAGAGAGATATCAGCATCTGGTTCATATGCTTCCAGATGGTCTTGTTGTGTTGTTGGAAGGTGATGTTGTTTTTGCTAACCGAGCTTATCTGAATATGATAGGCGTAACCAGATTGGATGAAATCATCGCGCATCCTATGAGCAAGTTTGTTCATCCAGAATATTTAGAGCAGTTTTCTGCCAATATTAATTTTTTGATACGAGAAGCGAACCCTTCTCATTGTATATATTACAAGCTGATTCGTCTGGACCTAGCGATTATAGAGGTAGAATTGAGAGCGGTAGCAGTGAAATTTGACGGAAAGCCTGCCATACAGCTCATCGTTCATGATATTTCCGACCAAATACGGATGAAAGCATCGCTCCACGAGAAGGATTATTTGTACAAAAGCTTGATGGAGAGCGTAGTAGCAGGCGTATTTGTGGGACAAAAGCATAAAGTCGTTTATGCAAATCCTTATTTGGCTGAGCTGTATGGGTATTCAGAGGAAGAGTTGCAATCGCTCTCGCCAACTCATTTGGTCCCGGAGGAAGATATCCTTAGGATCACAATTGATGTTTTGAAAGGCATGAACGAAGGAATAGATCAATTTCCACTTAAGCTAAAAGGAATAAAGAAAGATGGCAGCATTATCTATTTGGAAGGAAACAGCTCGATCATTATGTTTAACGGGCATCCATCCTTGCTTGGCACGCTGCAGGACGTTACCTTTAAGCGCGATAAGGAAAAGACGCTGAGAGACAGCGCTAAGCTCTATCAGAAAATCATTAAATTCGTTCCTGAACCGATCGTACTGAGCGATCAAGGGATTATTATTTATGTGAATAGATTGGCGCTGCAGGTGATTGGAATAACCAGTGCAGCCGAAGTCATTGGTCTAAGCATACTTGAATTTATTCATCCAAGCGATCATGAAACGCATATGCAAACGGTGGAAAATATTACGCTCTCAGATGAACCAACGCCCTTTGAAGAACGAGTCATTATTCGTCGAGATGGGCAGCATATTGATGTGGAATTGTCGAGCATTCGGATCAACAATTATGTGGGCAAGGATGTTATGCTTACTGTCATTCGTGATTTGACCGACCGTAAACGTTCGGAGGAGATGCTCATTCGATCAGAGAAGCTATCGGCTATAGGACAGCTCGCTGCAGGAGTGGCGCATGAAATACGCAATCCGTTGACTGCGCTAAAAGGCTTCACGCAGCTTCTTAGTGCAAAATATCCGGAGACGCCGCATTATTTTAACATTATGGCTAATGAAATTGACCGTATTACACTTATCGTGAATGAATTTATGACGTTAGCAAAGCCTCATTTCACTCAATTTAACTACGAGCCTCTTGAGCCTATTCTGCAAAGCGTTATTTCGATATTGGAGACGCAAGCTATATTGCTAAATGTGGAGCTGAAGGTTAGTTATGATCAAACGAATCCGTCGGTATATGGAAACGTAGATCAGCTGAAGCAGGTGTTTTTGAATATTATTAAAAATGCGTTCGAAGCGATGCCGAAAGGCGGCGAGGTAACTTTGTCGGTTGCGACGATGGAAGACGGCTTCGTTCATATTCAGATTAAGGATGAGGGTTCTGGCATACCAGAGGAATTAATCAAGAGAATCGGCGAGCCTTTTTTGACGACCAAGGAAAAAGGGACAGGTCTCGGCATTATGATCAGCACGCGCATTATTGAAGCGCACAAGGGTACGCTTCAACTTAGCAGCGTTCCCAATGAAGGGACGATGGTTGAAATTACTTTGCCCGTACAGGACAAGCATTTGTCACTGAGCTTACGGTGATACATAGACCTCGTCTGCGGCAGCGTTCGTCAATCGTTTGCGTTTATGATGAAGCGTAAAATAAATGACGGATGAAAAGGCGATAATGATGGCGCAAAGGATATACATAACGCTGTAGCCGTAGCTTGACGCTAACGAGCCAAGCGCATAGGAGCCGATGCCGTAACCAAGATCGAACAGCAGGTAGAAGGTTGCTGTAGCGAGACCTCTGCGATGAGCAGGGGCTGCGAGTATCGCAATCGTCTGGAAGCAGGGAAGCAATGCCCCATAGCCAAGCCCAATGACGGCTCCGGAAACGAGCAGCATTGCTGGCGAGCTCGCTTGGCTGAGCAGAAACATGCCGATTGTGAATATGGCTATGCTAGGGTAGACGATAACATGCTCGCCTGCACGGTCGAGCAATTTGCCTACCAGCGGGCGCGGCAAAACAATCATAATACCGAAGCAAACGAAGAAATAGCTGGCATATTGATCAATGGCTTGCTCATGAGCAAATACGGACATAAAGGTGACTAAGCCGCTGTAAGCGAACGCGACAACAAAACCGCTAAGCGCTATAGGTACAGCCTTTTTCTCTACAAGGTCGCGCCATTGCAGCTTGCTTTTGGATTTTTTTTGATCGCCATCTACAGCAGCAGGTATCGGCTTATCAGCTTTGCGCCCTGTTGAAGCGCCTAGCACGAAGGCAATCAGGGAGCATGCTGCGCATAAGGCGAACATAGCGGTAAATCCGCCATGCGTCGTGATCGTTAAGCCAACAAACGGTCCGATAACCATTGCCAGGCTCATAAACAAGCTGAAATAGCTGATGCCTTCTCCTTTGCGATGCTCGGGAATAATGCCGATTGCGGTCGTATTTGTGGAGGTAGTCGCAATCGCGAAGGTGCCCCCGTGAAAAAAACGAACAAGCAAAAGCATGGCATAGCCGAAAACGCCTAAGTATGCCATCGAAAATAATAAAAATAGCAATAAGGAAATAACGACGATTTTATGCTCGCCATACTTGGTCATAAGCTGCCCGGCAAAGGGACGAAGGAGTACGGAGGCGATAACGAATACGGTCATGGACAAGCCGGCTTGCGTATCAGTGCCGCCGAGCCCGTTCGTCACATAAACCGACAGCGCGGTTGCTAGCGTATAAAAAGAGAAAAATAGAAAAAAACTGCTTAAGCATATTTTTATGAAGTCTGCGCTCCATAATTTATTGGTATTCATGTATTTCCCCTCTCATATGACAGCGGTGCAATTGCTTATCTAGCGGACAGCTATCTTTACTGATCCACGTTTTTTTTAATTTTGGCCATGAAGCTCATGAATGCTTGGATCTCTTCTTCCGAAATATTCGTAAGCATTTGCATCACAAAATTCGCCTCGATCGGCGCCAGCGTACGGGCATTCGTTCTGCCATGTTCGGTTAAATAGAGAAGCTGTGATCTTCGGTCCCCAGGATTCGCTACGCGCCGGACGAGCTCCTTGCGCTCAAGCTGATCAACTAATCGTGTGATGTTGGCGGGGTCTTTATCGGTGCGCTGAGCTATATCCTTATGTGTAATGCCGTCATGCTCATCAAGGCACATGAGCAGCGACCATTGCTCCGGCGTAACATCATACTCTTGAAAAAGCTGCTGCAGCCTTTGATTTAATTTGCGTCCTGTATTGCTAATGACATAACCTACGGATTGTTGGAATTCCACTTGTGTTCACCTGCTCCATTCACTTAGTTGATATAACAATAATACGCTTATCAACTAAATAGGTCAACTACTCCAATCTATTATTGCGGATTGGAGTCTATTCCTGGCCAGCGGAAAGGAGTTGATGCTGCTTGCGGTATTGCTCGGGAGTGAACTGGGTATGGAGCTTAAAAGCGCGGCTAAAGTGTGACGGATGTTTAAAGCCGACCTCGTATCCGACCTCGGTTATCGGCTTAACCGTATCGATAAGATCAATTTTGGCCTGATAAATTCTGCGCAGCATTAGAAACTGGAAGATCGTGCTGCCGGTAACTTCTTTAAACGTTTTAGCTAAATAAAATTTGCTTAAATGAAGCTCCGTTTGAATGCCCGCAAGCGTAATATCTTCTTCGTAATGGCGCTCAACGTATGAGATGATGGCCTGTACATGCTGCTCTTTGGACGATGGGAAGGTAGGTTTATCATGAAGCGGCTTCTGGCATAGCTGATTGATTAATATTAAAAAGTCGAGCATCCGTGCCTGAAAACGCTGCTGTGAAAATGGATCCTGCTGCATGTATAGCTGATCAAGCTTGAGAAGGGTATCCTCAACCTCCGCTTTCTGGTCGCCGCGCAGCTGCAATCTAACATTTTGAAGCTTCTGGAACGGCTCGAGCAGGTCAGGCGTATACAGAGGCTGAATAAATTGCTTGAAATAAAACGGGTCGAAATGAAGGATGGAGCGGACATATTTTTCACTTGGGTCTACATGTGCACGGTGCAGCGTCATTCCATGCATGAGCAGAAGATCGCCAGGCTCAAGTACATAAATACGATCATTGATAAGGTAATTGACCTTGCCGCCATGAAAATAATAAATTTCATAATGAAAGTGGGTATGGTAAGGAATTTGAGCATTAAAATCGGAGCTTGTCCCCATTGTGTAAGGCAAGCTAATTCGTTGCTGCGTGCTCATCATTTTGCCTCCCCTTGTAAATACCCTCATTATACACCAACCACAGTCAAATAAAAGCGTAAACAGGATAATGCGAATGAAGCCTGAGCGATCTTGAAGTGCTACCATAAAGGCAGGTTCAAACGAGTTGGCAAATCAGCTATTTAAACTTTCAAATAAAGGGGCGGCATTCGGATGCAGATCGTTCGTTTAGGTATTATCGGACTTGGAAATATGGGCAAGGGACATATTGGTTACTTATTGAGGGGCGAAGTAAGCGGCGTTGAAGTTACCGCTGTCAGCGACAGCCTGCAGTCGAATCTCCAATGGGCCAAGGAGAAGCTGGGAGATCAAGTAGGCTTGTATGCCGATCCTTATGTGATGATGGATTCCGGCTTGATTGACGGCGTTCTTATCGCTACGCCTCATTACTCGCATCCAGAGCTTGCAATCGCTTCCTTCGAGCGAGGACTGCATGTGCTTTGCGAGAAGCCGGCAGGTGTTTATACAAAGCAGGTTCGCATGATGAATGAGGCGGGCAGCAGGGCGAATGTGAAATTCAGCATGATGTATAACCAACGAACAAATCCGATTTATGTGAAGCTGAAGGAATTGATTGATGCCGGAGAGCTTGGCGAGGTAAAACGGACCAATTGGATTATTACGAGCTGGTACCGCTCTCAAAGCTATTATGATTCAGGGACATGGCGGGCAACTTGGGCAGGTGAAGGCGGCGGCGTGCTGCTCAATCAAGATCCGCATCAGCTTGATTTGTGGCAGTGGACGATCAACATGATGCCGAAGCGTGTCCGTGCGTTCTGTTATTTCGGCAAGCATCGCAATATTGAGGTTGAGGATGACGTGACGGCATTCGTGGAATACGAAAACGGCGCAACTGGCGTATTCGTTACGACAACAGGCGAAGCGCCCGGAACAAACCGATTGGAAATAAGCGGCGACCGCGGCAAGATCGTCATTGAAAATAATACATTAACCTTTTGGCGGCTGCGCGTGTCTGAGTCGGAATTTAATAAGAACTACACTGGAGGCTTCGGCGAGCCGGAATGCTGGAAATGCGAAATTCCGGTCAAAGGCAGCTATCCCGAACATAAAGGAATTACGCAAAACTGGGTAAATACGATATTGTTTGACGAAAAATTGATTGCTCCCGGCGAAGAAGGCATTAAGGGACTAATGCTCTCGAACGCGATGCTGCTATCAACTTGGACCGATAACTGGGTTGACCTTCCGATTGATGAAGAGCTGTTCCATCAGTATTTGCAAGAACGGATCTCGAATTCGGCTTATCAGAAGGAGGATTAAGGACAATGAGCAAAGCGGATGGGATGAAGTATGCACCGAAAGGAAAACCGAATCGAGTAGTGGAGGACGGACAATTCGTAATTGCCGCCGTTCGTCTCGATCATGGGCATATTTATGGAATGTGCAACGGTCTTATTGAAGCGGGAGCGGTTTTGAAATGGGTTTATGATCCCGACTCAACGAAGGTAGAGGCTTTTATTCGCCAGTATCCGCAGGTGAAGGCAGCTGATTCGGAAGAGCAGGTGCTTGCTGATCCTGAAGTGCAGCTTGTGGCTGCTGCTGCCATTACCTCGGAAAGAGGACTGCTCGGCGTACACGTGATGCGCAGCGGCAAGCACTATTTTACGGACAAAGCGCCGTTTACGACGTTAGAGCAGCTGGCGGAAGCGCGTGCCGCTTACACAGAGACAGGGAAAAAATATGCCGTGTATTACAGTGAGCGGCTGCATGTGGAGAGCGCTGTGTATGCCGGTCAGTTGATCGAGCAAGGGGCAATCGGACGTGTGGTGCAGGTGATTGGGCTTGGTCCGCATCGTTTGAACGCAGCGTCAAGGCCGGCATGGTTTTTTGAGAAGGAAAAATACGGCGGCATCATTTGTGATATCGGATCGCATCAAGTCGAGCAGTTTCTTTATTTTACAGGCAATCGCAATGCCAGCGTCGTGAACAGCAAGGTCGCCAATTATGCGAATAAAGACTATCCGGAGCTAGAGGATTTTGGCGATATGACGCTTGTAGGGGATAACGGGGCAACCGGTTATTTCCGCGTGGATTGGCTGACACCAAGCGGCCTTGGCACTTGGGGCGATGGTCGGACGATCATCCTTGGTACGGATGGCTATATTGAGATGCGCAAATATATCGATATTGCCCGTGAAAAGGAAGGCGATCAGCTCTATCTGGTCAATGCCGATGGCGAACAGCATTTGAAGCTGGGAGGCAAAGTTGGTTTTCCTTATTTTGGACAGCTTATCCTTGATTGCTTAAATGGAACGGAGCTTGCTATGACACAGGAGCATACGTTCAAAGCGGCGGAATTGTCTCTGCTGGCGCAGAAGCATGCAACGAAGGTGGAGTAAGCTTATGTGCTGTATACGTTGAATCTTATACGATTAGATGAAGCATCGCTGAGGAGTTGTAATCGTTGTTTTTATGAATCGTGTAATTATGAATTGACAGCGCTTCAGATCATTGGAACCATATGCCCATAAACACGTGTTCATGGAAAGAGGGTCTTTGGTTGAGCAAGGAAATAAACAGCACGGAAATCGCCAAGCTAGCTGGTGTTTCCAGAAGCACGGTCAGCCGAGTAATCAACAATTATGCCAACGTCCCGGAGAAGACGAAGCAAAAAGTGATGAAGGTCATTCAGCAATACAACTATTATCCGAACCTATCCGCTCAAGTGCTCGCAGGGAAGCGTACGCGCACGATCGGCTTATTCATGATTGATTCCGGCCGCGTATCCGGCGACAGCCTTTCAAGCTTGCTGCTTGCGCGGATTATTGACAGCGCTTCTTCTCATGGCTATTACGTGCTAACGCATATCGTTCGGGCTATGAAAGAGCAGGAGGAGACCCGCACGATCAAGGAAAGCTTCTATCAGCGAAGAATCGACGGAGGCGTATTCATTGGAGCAGCGAATCATGAGCCGCTGATTGAGGAGCTAATCGCAGAAGGATTTATGGTCGCGATCGTCGATCAGCATTTGCCGGGACGTTCAGAGCCCAATCGCGTCGTGTTCAACTTCGACAACGAGACTGGCGTAGGCCAAGCGATTGATTATTTAGTGAGCTTGGGGCATAAGCGAATCGGGATGATTAACGGAGATATGAACAGGTACTCCGGTCCTTCCAAATGGAGGGGCTTTCAGGCTGCGATGTCCAGGCATCAGCTGCCGCTCGTCTCGCAGTGGATGCTGCCGGGCGATTTTAACGAGGAAAGCGGCTATCAAGCGATTAAGGATTTTTTGAAGGCGAAGATGGAGCTTCCGTCAGCGATATTTGCGGCGAACGACAGCGTAGCCTTTGGAGCGATACGGGCGCTTAAGGAGTCCGGCATTCGCGTACCACAGGATATATCAGTAATTGGCTTTGACGATCATATTCTGAGTGCTCATTATAGTCCGGCGTTAACGACGATTCGGGTTGATTTTGCCGATATGATGGATAAATTGACTAAAACTTTAATTAATAGCATTGAGAATGGCAGCGAAGCTTTTCAAACGTTTGCCGTAAGCACGGAGCTTATCGTCCGTGATTCTTGTCAAAGCATAACCGCCGAGTCATAGGCATATGCAACCGGAATGCCGCATCTCCCCCTTTACATTTCCTGCTGCTCCAAATGACATGGAGCAGCAGAAGCGTAATTATTGTTTTTTTTTTGGAAAAAAATAAACGCGTGTTTACGATGCGAAGAACTCATTTTTGAGAGTTACGAAAACGCTTCACAGTACGCGGCTGATTGAATAGGAGGAGAATAGCAACATGAACATTCTGATTACAGGCGCTAATCGAGGTCTCGGCTTAGCGCTTGCCACCGAAGCATGCAAACGAGGGCATCACGTGCTGGCTGGCGTTCGCAGTCCAGGCTCTTCTGTAGAAGGCTTGCAGGAGCTCATTGCGAGGTTCCCTGGTCATTTGACGATACTTCCGCTTGATGTCGTGGATGAGAATTCTGTTCGCTATGCTTGCGAGCAGGTGGAGAGCCGAGATATCCGGCTTGATTCTGTTATTAACAGCGCTGCGTTATTGCTGGGCAGAGATCAAAAGCTGGAGCAGCTTGATATGGAGCAGGTGGAGCAATCCTTCCAAACGAATTTATTCGGACCGATTGTCGTGCTCAAGCATTTCTTGCCGCTGCTCCGCAGGGGAGAGAGGCAAAGCATTATCAACATTAGCTCGGAAGCGGGCTGCTATACTGGCGCTTATGGCGGAGACTATTCGTATGCGCTGTCCAAGTCGGCTCTTAATATGTTCTCCGCGCAGCTTCGCCGCGAGCTGGCGCCTCAAGGCTTTGTCGTTCATGCGCTTCACCCGGGCTGGATCAAAACGGATATGGGCGGCGAGAAGGCACCGGGCGACGCGAACGTGTCTGTTGCCGGTATTTTGGATATTGTAGAGCGGAAAACGCAAGCGGATGCACTTTTTATTGATCATAACGGCTACTCAATGAACCTATAACGCTGAGAGGACAGGTCAAATGGCTGGTCTATTTCAAGCTTGAATAAGAGATTGCGCTGGTAATGCGATACATGGACGAACGTTGTCATCAAAATTAAATTGACGGAGGCTATTATGAACTAATGCCTAGAAACAATAAAGGAGCCGCCTGCAAGGTCTAATCAGACCTTGCGAGGCAGCTCCTTTATTGTTGCAGTTGCTTATAGGTATACGGCTTTGCCGGTTTTGGATGATTCATAGATCGCTTCAAGAATTTGCGAAACAACGAATGCTTGCTCGGGTGTTACAACTGGATCAGTGTCCTCGTCGATTGCTTTCAGCCACATTCTCATCTCAAGGTCAGCGTCGCTTTCCGTTTTGCCATCGTAGAAAGCAACTCCGCCTGCCTTCAAATCAACCTTAGTTGTATATAGACGGCTATGCTGTTCGCCATTAATGCGAAGGCCATCCTTCATGTCAGCGCCGGCTTCTGTACCAGATAGCGTACACTTCGCTTCGTCAACTTCAAGCGTGTTAAGCGCCCAGCTGGACTCAAGCACGATTGTAGCGCCGTTCTCCATGACGATCATACCGAATGCAGAATCTTCAACCGTGAACTTCGCTGGATCCCACGGGCCCCAAGCATTAGCTGCGTTTTCGCGCTGCGAAAGCTTATGATACGAAGTGCCAAGCACGACTTTTGGCTTATAGTTGTCAAGCATCCACAGCGTCAAATCAAGTGCGTGAGTACCGATATCGATAAGCGGTCCGCCGCCTTGTTTCTCTTCATCAAGGAAAACGCCCCAAGTCGGAACGGCGCGGCGACGAATCGCATGCGCTTTCGCATAATAGATGTCGCCAAGCTCGCCAGCTTCGCAAATCTTTTTCAAATACTGGCTGTCTGGACGGAAGCGGTTGTTGTAGCCAACTGTCAGCTTCTTGCCTGTACGGCGAGCTGCGTCAACCATGCGCTGTGCATCGTGAGCGGTTTTGGCCATTGGCTTCTCGCTCATAACATGCTTGCCTGCTTCAAGCGCATCGATTGCGATGTTGGCATGCGAGTCGTTCGGCGTACATACGTGAACGATTTCGATGGAGGAGTCAGTCAGCAGCTCTTTGTAATCCGTGTATACTTTAGCGCCTTCAGCGCCATAAAGGGCAGCCGCTTCAATTGCGCGATGCTCGACGATATCGCAAAATGCAACGATTTCAACGTTGGCTAGCTTCTTAAGGCTTGGCAAATGTTTGCCGTTTGCAATACCTCCACAGCCGATAATAGCAAGTTTATATATTTTGGACATGTTAAAAGCCTCCTAATGGTTGGGTATGATCGATCATTGCGGTACGGCTTGGCGTGAGCTCTTCCGGTATTCGGATGGCGTGACGCCAAATTTCTTGCGGAACACAGCGTGCAGATAGTTGCCGCCGGCAAAGCCGGCAAGCTTCGCTATTTTTTCCACGGATTGCTCGCTCTCCTGCAGCTCACGGCATACGACGGCTAGACGAATGTCTTCCAAAATTCGGCTAAAGGTATGCCCGTGATGCAGCTCCTTGAACAGCCGCTGAATATGCCTTGAGCTTAGATTAAGCTTGTCTGCTACGTCCTCCAGCGTGATGAAGCCGTCATAGTTTGCGTAAATATATTCCAATGCAAGTCGGTAGCGGTACGCTTTCATATCACGCGTCGGAAACTGCTTCTGCTCACTCGCGCTGTCGTAAGCGCGAACAGCGCGCAGCAAGATTTGAATAACCGTCTGCTTGATGGTCGTATAGCTTCCGACAAAATTGTCGTTGCAGGCTTGATAGGCTTCAAGAAAGCGCGGCATCGCTTGATGCAGATCGGCCGTTGGGAACAGCGGCAAATTTTTCAGCTTCTCGATGCAATCGCGGGCTTCAGCAGCTTCCCAATCGTCGTAGGAATGGGAAGCGCCGCCGTCATCCTGAGCGCTTCTGTCAATGATGTCCACGTGCAGGCAGAGCTCATCCATCGCTTCAAGGGCATCCGCTTCCTGGTAATGCATAATTTCGGGTCCGGTTAAATAAAGCATGCCGGGCTTCAGTGCGTATTCTTGGTCAACAATGATGACTTTCCCTTTGCCCTGCGGGATAAAATGAAATTCATATTCCGCATGCTTGTGAAATCCGACGATTCTGCCGGGAGGAAATTGCGTCAGATGGAAGCGCAGCACATGAATGTCGTAGGGTCCCCATCTTATGCACAGCTCCAGACGCTCTAGCGCATCCTGGCGTTCATGCATCACCTCATAAGGAAAGTTAGGCATGCGGATTCCTCCTCGGAGTACTGCGTTTTTACTAGTGCGGTTACTCGCTTAGCTCATCGATTCTAACGGCACGATGTTCGCGGGCGGATAGGTTTGCAGCCTCCATCAGCTTGGTCAAATCAATGGCAAGGCTTACATTTTCGTCTGCCGACGTATTGTTTTCGATATGCGACACCCATTGTTCAAAAGCGCTCTCTCTAGCCGCCGGAATCGATTGCGCTGTCCAAGCCTCGGATGATTCTGCGCCTGCTTTCGTTGTGCGAAGCAGCAGCTGATTGTCTGGCGTGCCGTACAGCAGCGTTCCTTCCGTGCCATGTACTTCAAGCGTAAACGGTGAATGATTGTTGACGAAGCCAGCCTCTACAATTCCGATCGCGCCGGAAGGAGCAGACAAGACCGATACCGCGTTATCTTCCACTTCTTTTCCAGTTAAGTAGCCGAAATGAGCCGTTACCTCTTCAGGCATTTCATTTAGAAACAGTCTAGTCAAGTACATCGGATGGCATCCCAAATCGATCAATGCGCCGCCGCGGCACTCTTCCAGGCTGTAGAAATGCTCAGGAAGCCAGTTCGCTGTCGCTCCGTTATGAGACAAACGAGCACGTACAAGCGTGATCTTCCCAAGTACGCCTTGTGACAAAATATCGCGAATCGCGAGCGTATAGCCGTCATTCAAACGAGGCAGCGATACCGTCAATTTTACATTATTTTTAGCTGCTTCATTCAGTATAACGTTTACTTCCTTTAAAGTTGCAGCTACAACCTTCTCTGTGAAAATATGTTTGCCGGCTCTAGCTGCCGCAACCATAACCTCTTGGTGTCTTACGGTTGGCGCATCAACGATAACCGCGTCAATATCGTCGCGCTTGAGCATTTTATCTAGACTCTCATAGTAAGAAACGCCCAGCTTCTCGGCAGCTGCCTGCCCGCGTTCTGCGATTTCATCCCATACCGCAACGATTTCCGTGCCCGGATGCTCCTGCGCTTGCTTCGTATAATCCCATGCGTGTACATGCCAATAACTGATTTTACCAATTCGAATCATCGGTTCATCTCTCCTTGGACGTCTATTAATGAATTGCTATTTCGTATATAAAATTATGACAACAAATATAATCTAACATATTTATCTTCTTATTTTTAGTGCAATTTAATGACTTGATATATACGATATTACGACACATATATCTGCATTTACAAGTACTGCTTGCGATATTCACGCGGGGAAAGACGGGTAATTTTTTTGAAGGTTTTGCCAAAATGGGAAAAGTTGTCGAAGCCGACAGCTGCGGCAATATCCGTAATGCTCATTTCGGGCTCGCGCAGCAAGCGCTGCGCCTCCTTCATACGCGTGAGAATGACGTAATCGGAGAAGGTGAAGCCTGTCATTTCCTTGAACATCCGGCTCAAATAGCAGGGACTGATAAAAAATTGATCAGCGAGCCCGCCAAGCCTAAGCGGCTCCGCAAAGTGAGCGTTGATATAGCGGATCACCTCTGAAATCTTTGCATGCATGGGCGTTGCATGGTGGAGCGGGACAGGCTCATGCTGCTGCATGTATCTGGCTGCGGTCAGCAGCAGTTCGGTTAGTGCGTGAGGCGGAAAAAGCTCATAGCCTTCGGGGCGCTGCCCGATCTCCGCCAGCAGCCTGCGCATCAATTGGTCAGCAGCCAGCTGCTCCTGCCTTGGGAGGCGGATAATATGGGAGGCGTGTCTGAACGGCATGAGCAGAAGGTCGGCATGCTTGCCTGCAAGGCGGTGGATTGTCGCATCATCAAAGTGAATGATGAGCCGTTCATGGGCGGCATCGCCGGTTTGCATCGTTTTATGCAGCTCATGCTTATGGATGAACACCAGGTCGCCTTGCTCGATAGAATAAGAACGATCGCGTATAAAATAGATTCGCTGCCCAGCGAGCATATAGTAGATTTCATAATAGTCATGGTAATGGTCGTCTGCCATCGTAAATGGCGCTGCGCGCTTCGTATATTCTACATACAGCTCAGGTATGGCGCCAAAGCTGCAGATATCGAGCGGAATATTTTTCATCGATTCGCTCCTTTTGAATTATTTTCGCAAAATAAGCGGTATTTTATGAAAAAAAAACATCATATGCAGAGAATTATACCACTCTCATGCAGTAAGATGAAAGTAACGAATCTAGGGAGGAATTAGTATAATGACTAAAAAACGTTATGTATTGGTAGGCAGCGGCGGCAGGGCTGAATTTTTTTATGGAGCTCTTGCAACCGATTTCAGAGAGACGTCTGAGCTGCTTGCTTTTTGCGATATTAATCAAACCCGTATGGACTATGCGAATCGGATTTTAGTGGATAAATATAAATATGAAGCGGTAAGAACTTACAAATCGAATGAATTTGACCGAATGATTGAGGCTGAGAAGCCCGATGCTGTTATCGTGACGAGCATGGACCGTACGCATCATACGTACATTATTCGCGCGCTGGAGCTTGGGTGCGATGTCGTGACAGAGAAGCCGATGACAGTCGATGAGAAAAAATGCCAGGACATTTTGGACGCGGTGGAGCGGACGGGCCGCAACGTGCGGGTAACGTTCAATTATCGCTATGCCCCGCATCATACGAAGGCCAGAGAGCTTATCGCAAATGGGACAATCGGCAAAGTAACGTCCGTTCACTTCGAGTGGCTTCTAAATACGCAGCACGGAGCCGATTATTTCCGCAGATGGCATCGCAATAAGCAAAACAGCGGCGGCTTGCTCGTCCATAAATCGACGCATCATTTCGATCTCGTCAACTTCTGGATCGGCTCGCAGCCGGAATCGGTATTCGCCTTTGGAGATCTTTTGTTCTACGGACGCGAAAACGCCGAGCAGCGCGGGGAAACAAAGTTTTATGAGCGGGCGACTGGAAATCCGAATGCTGAGAATGATCCGTTTGCGCTGCACTTGGACAAAAATGACCATTTGAAGGCGATGTATTTGGACGCGGAGCATGAGGACGGCTATCGCCGCGATCAGAGCGTGTTCGGGGACGGGATTAATATTGAAGACACGATGGGCGTGCTTGTCCGCTATAAAAACAACGCGATCCTAACTTACTCGTTAAACGCATACTTGCCATGGGAAGGCTACCGAATCGCGTTTAACGGAACGAAGGGCCGCCTTGAGATGAACATCGTCGAGCAATCGTATGTCAATTCGGGCGGTAAGAAATCGGATGAGGGTGCTTTGAAGGAGAAAACGATCAAGGTGTTCCCGATGTTTGCTGCACCATACGAGGTTGAGGTGGAGGTAGGCGTCGGCGGCCATGGCGGAGGCGATCCTGTGCTGCTGAACGATTTGTTCGGGACGCCTGTGGCAGACCCGTTCAACCGAGCAGCTAATCATATTGACGGAGCGAGATCGATTCTAACGGGTATCGCAGCAAACCGTTCTATTCAAACGGGGCTTGCCGTACAGATCGATGAACTTGTGAAATTCCACAAATAAGGTAGAGGGGGAAGCGGGAATGAAGCCATTTATGGACGACAATTTTTTGTTATCGAACGAAACGGCAGTCCGGTTATACCATGAGTTTGCCAAGGACATGCCTATTATTGATTATCACTGCCATCTGAGCCCGCAGCAAATTTTCGAGAATACGAGCTTTTCGAACCTGACGGAGGCATGGCTGTACGGCGATCACTACAAATGGCGGGCGCTGCGCGCGAACGGAGTAGAGGAGCGTTATGTTACCGGCGGCGAAGGCGTTACCGATTACGAGCGATTCGAGGCATGGGCGAGAACGGTCCCGCAAACGATTGGCAACCCGCTGTACCAATGGTCGCATTTGGAGCTTCGCCGTTATTTCGGCGTAGATGAGCTGATCAATGAGAAGAATGCCATGTCGATATGGGAGAAAGTCAATGCGAAGCTCGCAACTGGGCAGTATAGAGCGCGTGATTTGATCAAAATGTCGAACGTAGAGGTCATTTGCACGACGGATGATCCGGTTGATTCGCTTGATTATCATATCGCAATCAAGGACTTAGAAGATTTTAACGTGCAGGTGCTTCCATCTTTCCGGCCGGATAAAGCACTCGAAATAAACCGCGCTACGTTTGGTGAGTGGATCGGCAAGCTTGGAGCTGCGGCTGCGAGCACGATTGACAGCTATGATGCGATGCTTGACGCGCTTGCGGCGAGAGTGAAATTTTTTGACGAGGTGGGCTGCAAGGTTTCCGACCATGCGCTTGATTATGTCGCTTATGCCGAGACGACGAAGGGTGATGCTGCCGCTATTTTTGCCAAAGCCTTGAATGGGGAAACGGTAAGCTTGGAGGAGGAGAAGCAATACAAAACGTATACGCTGCTCTTTCTGGGACGCTTGTACGCCGAGCGCGGCTGGGCGATGCAATTCCATATCAATGCGGCAAGAAACAACAGCACCCGCATGTTCGGCAAGCTTGGGCCGGATACGGGCTTCGACTCGATCAACGATAGCGCAGTGGCTTACCCGCTTGCGAAGCTGCTGGATGCTTTGGATACGGATGATGCGCTTCCGAAAACAATCGTTTATTCGCTTAATGCCAAGGATAATGATGTGCTCGGCTCTATTATTGGAAGCTTCCAAGGCGGCGGGATACCGGGGAAAATTCAACTTGGCTCAGCATGGTGGTTCAACGATACAAGAAATGGTATGCTTGACCAAATGAATGCGCTTGCTAATCTGGGCTTGCTTAGCCGCTTTGTCGGAATGCTGACTGATTCACGCAGCTTTCTGTCCTACACCAGGCATGAGTATTTTAGACGTCTGCTCTGCAATCTGCTTGGTGAATGGGTCGAGGCCGGCGAGGCTCCCGGGGATATGGAGCTGCTGGGCGATATGGTTCAGAACATTTCCTATCGCAACGCGAAAGCCTACTTCGGCTTCTAGCGCTTAAGAAACGTTCTGCATTTCCGCTAGTTCGGCGGGGACTGCGGAACGTTTTTTACGTCCAGCCGATAAGCGGCCATCAAATACTTGAGCATTTGCGGCCCGGCAATGTTGGCGGCGACGCCAAACAGCTCGGAATGGGCTGTTTTTCGGCAAAGCAAATAGAAGGCAGTGCCGCCGATGAGCTCGAAGGCGATGAATTCCTTCCATTTCCATGCGGGAATGATGTATATCTTGAATTCTTTGTTTTTGGCAGCGCGTGTTCGCAAAGTAGGAGCCCTCCTGCTTGATTGGGAGCATTACAACCGTATCTAGCGTATGCAGAGCGGCTTATCCATCATTCGTTTTGTTTTGAATGTATAGCGGTATGGCACTGGCAGAGTAACAGGGAGTTCTACGTTGTAGTTAGTGTTTTGGAATGGTTTTGAAAAGTAACTAACTGCGCTACGCTGCAGTTTCACTAATCATCGGTTTTAAGCGATTTCTGTTGCAGTTTCTGCAATGTAGCTTATTTAGGAGGGTGTGATGTAAGGTTTCTGTTGTACTTTCTGCAGTAGAAGAAAGCAGCCAGCTACCAAACATAGCTGCGTCTCATCCCGCTCATAAGAAAAGCTTGAAAAGCTCGCCCATTCTAAAGCGGAATTGGACGAGCTGTTCGATGATCGGCATAAGTGTCTTTGGCTAGGCAACAGCGCAACTGCTGCCTAAGCTTATACTGCTTTCAGCTGGCCGAAAGCGCGGAACAGGATGCTAACCATTTGATCGATGTCCTGCTGGGATACGATTAGTGGCGGTACGAGCCGAATTGTTGATGAATTTAGCGCGTTAATGAGAAGTCCTTCTTGCAAGCAAATTGCGGCTAGATTAGCGGCAGTGCCTTCTGGAACGTCGAACGCCAGCAGCAGCCCTTTGCCGCGAATATTTGAAATTGGAATTTCACAGGTTAGCTTGCGCAAGCTGTCTGCTAGATATTGGCCCTGCTTCTTGGCATTGCCTGCTAAATTTAGCTCCAGCAGCTCCCGAAGTACAGCATAGCCTGCGGCCATCGCGAGCGGCGCTCCCGTGTAGGTTCCGCCTTGATCGCCAGGCTCGAATAGATCGTATTTGCTCTTTGTCAGCATCGCTGACAGCGGGAAGCCGCCGCCAATGCCTTTGCCAAGTGTTATCACATCGGGCATAATGCCGTAGTGCTCATAAGCAAACAACTTGCCCGTTCTGCCCATCCCCGTCTGTACTTCATCAAAAATAAGCAGCATACCGTACATGTCGCACATTTTGCGAAGACCATACAAATACGATTCATCTACAGCATGAACACCGCCTTCGCCTTGTACGAGCTCAACCATAATGGCACATGTCTGGTTCGTAACCGCAGCAAAGCATGCATCAAGGTCGTTAATGGGCACATGCTTAAAGCCGTCTACCTTGGGTGCAAAAAGCTCCTTCCATTGCTCTTTTCCTGTCGCAGACATCATAGCCAGAGAGCGCCCGTGGAAGCTGTTCTTTAATGATATAACCTCATAGGCTCCATTCAAATTTACAGCGCCGTGCTTTCTTGCCAGCTTTATTGCACTTTCGTTCGCTTCAGCGCCGCTGCTGGCAAAAAAGGCTTTGTCCATACCGCTAACGCTGGTCAGCAGCTCAGCGAATTCAATCATGGGTTTATTATAGTAACCGGGGCTTGCATGAACCAACGTTGAAGCTTGACGCGACAACGCCTCCTGCAATACAGCAGGGGAATGCCCCAAGCTGGTGACCGCCCAGCCGCCGACAAAGTCCAAGTAACATTTTCCATCTGTATCCCATATATGCATACCCTCGCCGCGTTCCATCACGATGCTAGGACGGCGTGCCGTAAAAAGTACCGATTTCTCCGCGGTTTCCAATAATGCTGCTGTTGCCGATTTTTCCATCTGAATCATTGACGTGCCTCCCGATAATTCATTCTATTGCATAAATATACAGTATGAAGAATAAAAATTCAACTCCATAAATGAATCTTTCTTTATGATGTAAACTCCACTTGCACTGGCGCGGCGGGGGGGGAGCGCAGCACAACGAAAGATCGCGCGGATCACCAGCCGATTCAAATTCCGAATCTTCTTTCGTATAAAAAACTCCCAAGTATTTCCGTCCGGATCGTCCATGGTGCTCCTTTGATGACAGCGCCAGTATGAATAGCTGGGCTTCAGCGTGCTGCGAATATGAATACGATAGGCTGCAATACCTGCAACAATCGATACAGGAATATGAATAAACTCGCTTACTCAACTCCAAAAAAAACTTCATATTTACATAAATTAGTGCAACTATTACGACTCTTCATGTGTCTAATATATGGTTGAAATAACCATTAATGGAAATTGGATAAAAACGAGGAGGGAATCATCAGCTAACGAAGGGTCTTGATATTTCTAGACAATTAATACCGCATCACAAAATTAAAAAAGGAGCGTGAATACTATGAATTTGAAAAAAACATTATTCTCTAGTCTCGTTGTAATTGTTCTAGCAGCATCTACTAGTATACTTTCTTCGGCAGCAAAAACGAGCTTAAAGGAAACGGATCAGAAACCAATTGATCCTATTTACAAGAAAGCTGTATCTGCTGATACTACCTTTACAGAACCATTAAAATCAAGACGGATTGATCCCTCACTGGATAAAATTAAGCAGAAAAAACAGAAGTCGAAGATAATTGGCAAGCTAAAAGAAAAACATAATAAGGCTTCTTTAACCGATCTGATGAACGTTGAGATTTCATTAAATTTCGATGCATCTGAAGAAAAGTTTGAGAAAAAGCTTAAATATCTAAATTTACCGTACAAAAAAGCAAAATACCAAACATACGAAGTGTCCCTAAATAAAAACCAAATTGAGTTAGTGGAATCCATGGATGATGTAATGCTTCTATCCAACCCAGATGACTATTCTACCCTTACAGAGGATTCTTCAGATGATACTTCCTATCTTTCTCTTAATGCTGCTACTGAAATGACTGGCAACGTGGTTCTAACGAGAACGCAAATGGACTCTTACGGGAGTTCTACCCTAAGGGTCACGATTTAGCCACCGTGACGGATGAAGAACTCGCGAATGCTGTACGCCTCATTAATCACCGCCCTCGTAAATGTCTGGGCTGGAAATCTGCTCACGAAGCATTTATGGAGGAACTGTCGCACTTAGCTTGACAAACCGTCAAATAAAGCCTATATCGGCATTCCGAAACGTCACGTACAAAGCTTCCAATAGAGTCCTTTTCGTTAAAAAAAGGGCGGTAAAACGCAGCCAAGGAGGAGAATTTACGATGTGGAATGGGGATTCTTTTTTAGAGAAGCTTTATGACGAAGCGATTAGCCGACATCAGAATCTATCTAAGCAGGAGGTTCAGAACGAGTGGAAAATAAAGCTAAAGGCGACATTAGGTGATCTGATTGGTCGTTTTGAGCCTAATATAAAACACACCCCAAAGGTGCTCGAACGCGTTCAGTGCGACGGGTACATTCGCGAGCGGGTGGAGCTGTCAGCAACGCCGGAGCTGACTTTTGCCGCATATGTGCTAATCCCAAATGATGCAAAGGGGCCGATGCCAAGCGTGCTGGCGCTGCATGGTCACGGCTATGGCAGCCGTGAGATTGTCGGAATGTTAAAGGATGGCTCGCCTGATGAGGCAGCGCCAGGCATTCATCAGCATTTTGCGGAGCAGCTTGTTAAACGGGGCATGGTCGTGATTGCACCAGATGTCATCGGCTTCGGCGAGCGCAGGCTGTCAGCGGATCTCGCACGTAATCCGGATGCACCGAGCTCCTGCTTCACTCTCTCGACGCAGCTGATGATGCTTGGCAAGACACTAACCGGCTTGCGTGTAACCGAAGCTTTAAAGGCTTTCGAGTACTTGTCCTCACGACCAGAGGTTGACGCGGATCGAATCGGTCTTATGGGCTTCTCCGGCGGCGCCTTGATTGGCTTTGTTGCCGCCGTTCTGGAAAACCGTATACATGCAGCGGTGCTGACAGGATTCACGAATACCGTTAAGGACAGCATCTTCGCCGTCCCTCATTGCATCGATAATTACACGCCAGGGCTGCTTGTTCATGCGGAGCTGCCGGAGCTGATCGGGCTCATTGCTCCTCGTCCGTTATTTCTCGAATCAGGCGAGCAGGACCCGATTTTCCCGGTGGCAGGCTTTCGGAAAGCGGCAGCTGAAATTCAGGCGATTTACGAAGCTGAAGGAGCTGCCGATAAGCTCGAAATCGACGTGTTTCCAGGCAGGCATGAAATAAGCGGGCGGCTTGCTTACGACTGGCTCAAACGGACATTATGTATCTAAAATAGTGATGGCTTAATACGAATATTTAGACTCTTTGAAAAAACATAGCTTTCTCTACCATGCAAAGAGCTTCCTATATAATAGGAAGCTCTGACCGATCTCTATAAGTGCTGGTGAATGATTACTGTTTATCAATGATAATGGCGCTGGAAGTTTCCGCATCCCATGTTACATTGGTGTCCAGTGCCTCGCTCAGAAAACGGAGCGGTACTAGAACTCTGCTGCTTTTTACCTTGCCTGCAACATCAAGACTGATCGCTTTTCCATTAATCGCAGCCGTTTTGCTGCCAAGCATCAGTTTAACCTCGACACCGTCACGTGTTACGGTTACTGTTTTCGATACGCTATCGTAGGTCACTACAGCGTTCAACGACTCGGAGATTGCGCGGAACGGGACAAGCGTTCGACCGCTCTCCATCAGCGGAGATACTTCGAAACTTAGCGTTTTGCCATTTACGTAAATCTTCACTTTTTTATCGCCAAGCTTCACTTTTAGCTTGCTGAGCTTCTTATACTCCACCACGTTAGCAGCATCCTGTGAAACTAGCTCGGCTTGTACATCCACTGCAGCTTTCAGTTTTCCGTTCTCCTCCAATGAAGTGATCACTGCGGTAAAACTATTGTCACTATTCACATTAATATTATATTTCGTTTTAAGCAGCTCAGCAATTCTGGCGCCTGCTGGTTTATCTTTGACGTGTTCATAGGCATTTTCAAGACCGTTCGAGCCATTGCCATAAACAGAATCGCCTACTGTATCTGCTTTACTCTCCGCTTTGTCAGACTTTTTGTTTTCCTCTTGGTTTTGCGTTTGTTTCTTCGTTTCCTTGCTAAGCTCGTTAGGTGCAGCAAAAACAGTCGAAGCCATAAGACTGAGTGAAATGACACCCGCCCAAATTACAAATTTTTTCATTTTGTTCCCTCCGTTAGTATGTATTGTGTTCATTACTAAATGTTCGGGGGGGTCATTTTTTTTGTGTGGGTACTAAAAATAAAGTCTATAGAAATCTTAATTCATATATTGTTTTCTAAACTTAGTCGGCGGCAGGCCTATTTGATGGGTGAAGCAATTCGAGAAGTAAGGGACGTTCTCAAACCCGACGTATTGAGCGATTTCGGCAATAGGCCATTCCGTCTTAAGCAGCAGCAGTTTAGCCTGCTCAAGCCGATACTTCGATAAGTAGTCGATCGGTGTCATGCCATAAACCTGCTTCATGCATCTCGTAATATAGTTGTAGTGAAAGTTGAGCGCTTCCGCCATCGTTTTGCTCGTCACTTCGGTACGGTAATTGTTTTTAATATATGCCTCTGCCTTCTCCGCTAGCGTAACGGATGGGCTTGTATAGCTTTCATTTTGCCGCAAATCCATCATGCGCAGCAGCTCTTCGAACGTCTGCTGCTGCGTCCAGAAGGCGCTTGACTGGCGCTCCCCACCTGCTTTGTTAAGCGTTCGCAGCAAGCGATACGCTTGCTCGGGATAGGGGAGCGTCCATGCTTTTTGGAGATGGAGCGAATAGGGGGGAGTCAGGAAACGGTTGTAATGGGCGTCATGGCTAATGCTGGCATGGTCGAGCGCTGACTGCTCCCACTCACCTACGGGCAGAAAGTGAACCCAGTAGAAAACAGTCCGCTCCTCCGCTGGCTTCACTGAATAATGGGGACGGTCTGGAAGCAGCAGAAGCGTCTGCCCTTCGGTCAAGCTCCATTTCCGATCCTCCTCGCCGATAAATAAACAGCCGGATTCGACGATAAGCAGGTCAAATACGCCCAGTTGCTTCCGGTTCGGATGCTGATCCCCGGGTTTGTGTACGGTAACGCCGCTCTCCAAATAATAGGGCAGCGGAGGCGCGGCGAAATAGACATGATCAGTTGCTTCCAGCATCATCCTTGCTCCCTCCCAGCTTGTGTGAAATTTTATAAGAAATAAGTTATATCCATTCGTATTTATGTTTTATTTTAACCCATACAATAGAAATCAGCAGTATGAAGTTTAGCAGTATGAAGTTTAACAGTATGAAGTTTAATAGATACGGAAGAGGTGCGATATAAGATGGGGCAAATGGTGAGCAAGGATAACGCGAAGCCGGTATCACTTAAGCAAGTTAAAATAAAGGATGATTTCTGGAATTATTATATTAATTTAGTGAGGGACGTGGTCGTTCCTTATCAGTGGGATGCTATAAACGACCGTGTAGAGGGGGCAGAGCGGAGCGGGGCGGTTAGCAACTTTAAGATCGCGGCAGGACTTGAAAAAGGTGATTATTACGGCTTCGTATTCCAAGATACGGACGTGGCAAAGTGGCTTGAGGCGGTGGGCTATCTGCTTGAGATGAAGCGGGATGAGGCGCTCGAGCAGGTTGCTGACGAGATGATCGACATTATCGGCAAGGCACAGCAGCCTGACGGATATTTGTATACGTTCTATACAATCAAGGAGCCCGGCAATAAATGGACCAATCTGACGGAGTGCCACGAGCTCTACTCTGCCGGGCATATGATTGAGGCGGGCGTTGCTTACTATAAAGCGACAGGCAAACGGAAGCTGCTTGATATCGTATGCCGAGTTGCGGATAATATCGCTGTCGTATTTGGCGATGGCCCTGATCAAATTGCCGGCTATGACGGCCATCAGGAGATCGAGCTTGCGCTGGTGAAGCTCTATGAATCGACTGGCAATTGCAAATATTTGGAGCTCAGCAGCTACTTTATCGATAAGCGCGGACAGCAGCCGAGCTTCTTCGAGGCAGAGGCTGACCGCAGAGGCAGAACGACGCATTGGAGCAATAATAAAATCCAAATTGACCCGGCATATTTTCAAGCCCATTTGCCTGTGCGCGAGCAGGAAGCGGCGGTCGGACACGCCGTACGCGTCGTCTACATGCTAGCGGGGATGGCCGATGTTGCGCGGGAGACCGGTGACGAGTCATTAATTGAAGCATGCCGCAGGCTGTGGGACAACATTGCCTCGAAGCAGATGTATATTACAGGCGGAATTGGTACGATGGCTCAAGGCGAGGCGTTCTCCTTTGACTATGATTTGCCTAATGACACTGTATATTCGGAGACATGCGCCTCGATTGGCCTGATCTTCTTCGCCCACAGAATGCTGCAGCTTGAGCCTAACAGCAGGTATGCGGATGTGATGGAGCGCGCCTTATACAATACGGTTATCGCGGGCATGTCGCGCGACGGCAGACATTTCTTCTACGTGAATCCGCTGGAGGTAACGCCGGACGTCTGCGACGGCAAAAATAAAAACTACAATCACGTGAAGCCCGTTCGCCAGGAATGGTTCGGCTGCGCTTGCTGTCCGCCGAATATTGCCCGTTTGCTGGCATCGCTGGGCGAGTATATGTACTCTACGAAAGGGAATACCATTTATTCGCATTTATATATTGGCGGAGAGATGGAGCTGGCGTTAGGCGGTACAAAAATCAAGCTTAATCAGCAATCCAGCATGCCATGGGAAGGCTCGGCACGCTTCGAGGTGTCGCTAGAGCAGCCATCTTCGTTCGCATTGGCGCTGCGTATACCGGATTGGTCCGCGAATGCATCGGTGCTCGTAAACGGGGAGATATATCCTATCGCCAATCAAATCGTAGACGGTTATGCGCGTATCGATCGTCAATGGACATCCGGCGATGTTGTGGAGCTTACGCTCGAAATGCCAATTCAACGCGTTAGTAGCCATCCTTTGGTGAAGCAAAATGCCGGTAAAGTTGCGCTGCAGCGCGGGCCGCTCGTCTATTGCGTGGAGGAAGCCGATAACGGACCGCAGCTCGGACAACTGCACCTGCCGCAGCATGCTAAGCTTGAAGCTGCCTATGTAGAAAACCTCATTGGAGGTATTCAAGTGATCAAGGCGGAAGGACTTAAGCTTCAATTCGAGCAGTGGGGCTCGCAGCTATACCGCTCTAATGCGGATGCTGCCTTTGTGCCGGCGAGTCTTACCTTTATTCCTTATTATGCCTGGGCGAATCGAGGCAAAGGCGAAATGGCTGTCTGGGTGAAGGAACGATTATAGGAGATGCGAATTCCTTTTATTCTCAAAAATAAATATAAGTAGAATATACGGCGATCGCTTTCCGGAATTAAACCGGAGGCGGTCGCTTTATTTGTGGATATATTCTATAGTTTATTGGGTTGACACTATACTTTTTGCATTGTGCAGATTTTTTATTGAAATTACAATTTAAATAATTAAACTTAGGAGTGGACACAAGCGATGATAAGCATTCAGAATGTAGTGGATGAGTTAACGGCACCCGTTGAACCTATTGCAGCTCGTATAGATGGGCTCAAGTTTGGAAATCCCCAAGCGGAAGTCAAAGGCATTGCCGTAACGTTTATGGCGACTCAGCAAGTGCTTGAACAGGCAGTCAAGCTGGGGGCTAACTTCATCATTACGCATGAGGGGATGTTTTACAGCCATCATGATCAGGTGGATTCGATGGATGAGGATGATCTTGTTTATACGGCTAAGAAACGTTTTATCGAGGAAAATGGTTTGGCTATTTATCGTTTCCATGATTATTGGCACCGCTTTCAGCCCGATGGCATTATGGAGGGGCTTATTCATGCCTTGGATTGGCAAGAGCATGTAACGGAATATTTGCCGAGCGCTGCGCTCGCAGCCATTCCTCCAATGAAGCTGGAACAGCTCGCCTTCTATATCAAAAAAAAGCTGGGTATACGATACGTTCGCATAACAGGCGATTTATCTATGAATTGCAGCCGCATCGGTCTGCTTGTTGGCTACAGAGGAGCAGGGCAAAACGCGATTCCTTTGTTCGCCAATCATCATGTAGATGTGATTCTTTATGGCGAGGGTCCGGAGTGGGAAACGCCGGAATATGTGAGAGATGCCGTGTTTATCGGCAAACGCAATGCTCTTATCGTTCTCGGGCACTCGGAAAGCGAGCAGCCTGGCATGAAGCTGCTCTCTGATCGGTTCAGCTTGCGGTATCCTCATATTCCCGTTCAATATTTACCCGTAGATCCCGTTTTTCACGTGTATTAAATCGCTAATAGGAGGCAAAAATGATGCATTTGCATAGTGCGATTCTAGTTGATGACGAATCATTTACCCGCAAAGGCCTAATGAAGCTGATTGATTGGGAAGCCTGCGGTTTTCAAATCGTAGGGGAAGCCGATAACGGCGAGGATGCGCTAGAGCTGATTAAGCGCGTTCAGCCTGATCTTGTTATTACGGACATACGTATGCCTGTCATTGACGGGCTTGAGCTGATTCGATGCGTCACCGAGGAAAATATGGCTAAGCCTTATTTTATCATTATTAGCGGATATAACGACTTCAACTATGCACAGCAGGCGATGCGTTTCGGCGTCCATGATTTCGTAGTGAAGCCTATTGATGAGATTGAATTTAGCGGCATTCTAGGCCAGTTGAATAATAAGCTCAGGCTTGAACAAGAGGAACAAGTGAGAAGCGACCGGCTGATGGGCGGCGAGCTGATTAAATCGCTTATTCTTGGCGAAGCAAGCGAAACGTCCATTGCAGAATGGGAGCAGCGCTTAAGACTAAGGAACTCCGATCGCTTCTATTATTTGTTCGCTGAGCTGAATGACAACCATAGCTGGCTGCCTCGCGAGGAGAAAATTTCGAATGCCCGATTCAAGGAGCTTGTGCAGGAGGAGCTAATGGGGATAACGGAAGCAGATCCGTCCATTTGCTTGCATGAACATCGCAATCGCATCGGCATTCTGCTGCCCAGCTTTCTGCTGGCCACTTACAATGGGGAGCTTGAGCGGTTTCTGCTCGCATTTAGAGCGGCGCTGGATGTGCATTTGGGAAAAAGGGTGTTTCTATATGCTGGATCTCCTGTTAAAGGTCTGTCAGACATTCGTGAATCCTACAAGGCTGCCAAGGAAGCATTACTATATAAATACATAAATGAGGACAAACGCATCGTTATCTCCGATCAGCTACAAGCGGGGAAGCTGAATTACATCAGCTTTGATCCGGCTGAGTTTAATCGATTTATGGAGCAAATGGAAGAGCTGCAGCTGGAATCTGTGAAAACGATTGTCGATAAATGGTTTCACGATTTTCGCGATAAGCGTTACGCTCCAGAGGCTGTGAAGATGAACATCCAGCAATGCATCATGGGGATTCTGAAGACTACCCGCAGCATGGAGGGGGACGAGCAAGCTTTGTTGACGCTCAAGCCGCTGCTCAGCTGGCATGATATCAATTTATCGCTGGGCGAATTGAAGAGGCTGTTTACGGCGTTTATCGAGGAGAGCCAGCAGCATATTGCAGAGCTGAGAAGGGAGCAGCAGAAGGGCAGCATTCAAAAAATCAAAAGCTATATCGAGGTTAATTATTCGCAAAATATGAGCTTAAAGAGCATTGCCGCCCAATTTTACGTCAATCCCGTCTATTTGGGCCAGTTGTTCAAGAAGACATACGGCGTCTATTTCAATGAGTTTCTGCTGCAGCTTCGGGTAAATGAGGCCAAAAAGCTGCTGCGTCAATCAAGCACCATGCGCATCTATGAGATCGCGGAGAAGGTGGGCTTCAGCAACTCCGACTATTTTGTCACTCAATTCGAGAAGATCGAGCATATGACGCCAACCGAATACCGCAATAAGCTCTTGTAAGCTTGAGCATCCAAATGATCCGATTGAAGTGGAAAAGGGGACTATTCGCGTGAAGCTGCACCTGAGTTTAAACAATGTTCGCCTTCGGAATAAAATGCTCATCCTATATCTTTTTTCCGTGTTTCTCCCCATCGTATTAACGAATGTTATTTTCTATAATGTGACGACGAATAATGTGAAAAATCAACGAATGAAGGATATCTCGCGAGCAGTCGAGCAGATCAACAATGAATTCCGGTCCGAGGTTGAGGATGCCGTTACGATTTCATCTGTATTTTATACCGATTATAATCTGAATCAAATATTGGAAACCGACTATCAGGAGCCTGCTGCTTATATTGAGGCCTATGATACGTATTTTCGAAGGATTTTGAATAGCTACACCCCCGTATATCCCTCGATTCAAAGCATCAAAATTTATGTTGAAAATCCGACCATGCTGCATTCCGGCGGCATCGGTTATTTATCGAACGAAGTGAAGCAGACGGATTGGTTCAAGCTGCTTAAAGAAAGAAACAATGCTTACCCTGTTTTTATCCGAACACAGCAAGAGGACCGGTTTTTGAAACACGGAGAGGAGGTCGTTGAGGATACCTTCAGCATCATTCGGGAAATGGACTATTTTGAATCCAAAAATAAATGGCAAAAGTTTTTGAAAATTGATTTAAAGACGAGCACCATCGAACAGATTTTCCGCAATCAAAACCTGCAGGGCAACATTTATTTAGTGGATGATAAAGGGCTTATTGAATATACGACGAACCCAGCGGTAGATTGGAGAAAAGAAGCGGTTGCTTATGAAGCACTTAAGTTTCCTGCGGATTCGATCACCTTTGATACGGGGAATACCTATGTAAGCTATTTGGAAAACTGGCGCATTATAGGGACGATTTCGGAGGAAGAGGTACTTAAGGACGTACGTCAATCACGGGAATTTGTTTTCGTTTTGGCATGCCTAAATATTTTCATCCCGACGCTCATTATTTTATGGATAACGCGCTCCTTGAATGAGAGGCTTGTCCGTATTTTGCGGCATATGAAAAAAGTGAAAAATCAGCACTTCGATACGATCAAGCAGGGCGAATCATTAGATGAAATCGGACAATTAACGAGTGAATTCAATCGGATGACGATCCAAGTGAAAAGCTTGATCGACGATGTGTATATCGCGGATATTCAGAAAAAATCTCTAGAGCTCGAACGAAGGAAAGCCCAGCTCAACGCGCTGCAAAGCCAGATCAACCCTCATTTCCTATTTAATGCGCTTGAGACGATTCGGATGCGAAGCTTGATCAAGGACGAGACGGAGACGGCTAAGATCATTCATAATATGGCCAAAATATTCCGGACGTCGCTGACCTGGGGCAAGGACCGTGTCATGGTTAGCGAGGAAATGGAGTTTATTGTGTGTTTCCTGGAAATTCAGAAGTACCGATTCGAGGATCGCATGAATTATCACATTCATATTGCGCCTTCTGCAAGAGATTGTATGGTGCCGAAAATGATGTTTTTGCCCTTTGTTGAAAATGCGAGCATTCACGGCATTGAGCCGCTGAGAAACGGAGGCAGAATTGTAGTGCAGGTTGAGCGCGAGGAGGATATGCTGATCTTTTCGATCAACGATAACGGAATTGGAATGGACGAAGAGAAGGTGAAGAAATTTTACGGCTATTTGGAGAGCGACGAGGAGCTTGGAGAGAGAATTGGCGTTCAGAACGTCATCTACCGCTTGAAGCTGATCTATGGCGATCGCTTTCAGCTATTAATTAAGAGCTCGCCTGGACAAGGGACGTTTATTCAAGTTGTCGTTCCGATTGAACGTTGATGCATGCCGTTAAATGAAGAACGTATATGCTTTTTAAAGCACGAACTATAGTTTATCGGGTAAACAAAGTTTTTAATTTTGCCTATAATGAAAGTGCTTACAAAATATATTTGGACTTGAAAGGGGCTAGAAAAAAAGTGACAAAGAAATTGCTATTTGTTTGTTTGGCTGCCTTCATGATTTTCACTGCTGCGTGCTCGAATAATAACAGCGGCGGAGAAGCAAAGCCGTCAGACGGCGCGAGCAGTCCAAACGCTACGGCGGAGGGCGAAGCAGAGAAGCCGGTTGAAAAGGTGACTTTCTCTTATTTCAACGGCGTTGCGGCAGCCAAGGATACGAACACAAACGAGACGACGATCGGTAAACGGCTTGAGGATCAAACGGGCGTTAACTTTAAAATCGAGCATTTGGTAGGCGATTTGAATACGAAGGTCGGAACGATGATCGCATCCAATGCTTATCCGGATGTCATGATCCCGGATGCTGCAATCGACAAAATTCTTGATGCCGGAGCCTTCATTGCGCTCGATGAGCTCATTGAGCAATACGGCCCGAACATTAAGCGTGTATACGGTCCATACTTCAATCAAATGAAAGCGGCAGACGGTAAAATTTACTTCCTACCGTTCTCGAATACGGTTGGCGAGTATATTCCGGATCCGAATATCAATCAAGGCGCCTTCTGGGTACAGCGCCGCGTGCTCAAGGAAGCGGGCTATCCAAAGATCAAGACGCTTGATGAGTATATGGAATTAATTAAAAATTTCGTAGAGAAGCATAAGGATGAAGAGCTGACGGGTATCGTTTCCTTGACGCATGACTGGAGATTCTTTGCAACCTCCAACCCGCCGAACCATTTGGCTGGCTATCCGAACGACGGCAATGTCATCGTCGATATGACGACTTTCGACGCGAAGACGTATGCAGCGGATGACAATACAAAGCGCTGGCTGCAAAAATTGAATGAAATCAATGCGGAAGGCTTGTTCGATAAAGCGTCCTTCGTGGACAACTACGATCAGTATTTGGCGAAATTGACCTCTCATAAAGTAGTCGGCTTCTTCGATTATGGCTGGCAGTTCACGAATGCGCAAAATGCGCTTAAGGACGCCGCTAAGCAAGACCCGACACAAGACGATTTTGTTTATTTCCCGCTGCCCGTTACGTTTGATGGACAGAAGGATCAGTACCTGGACCCTCCGGGCTTCGTCAAAAACCGTGGCATGGGCATTACCGTTAGCGCGAAGGACCCTGCCCGCATTATTCAATATTTGGATAATCTATTGACGGACGAGAACCAAGTTCTTCAAAAATGGGGCATTAAGGGCGAAACGTACGAAGTGGACGACAAGGGACGGATGTATCGTACGGCTGAGCAAATCGCGAAGATCGACGAAGCGTTTAACGAGAAATTCGGCTTCAAGTATTATTCATGGAACTGGCCGCTATACGGCAATGGCTCATCTCTTCCAGACGGCAACTCCGTTGCTCCTGGTATGCAGCCTGAAGTGTTCCAAATGAGCCTGACGGATGCGGACAAAGAAATTTTGGGCAAATACGGCGTGAAAACCTATTCCGAAATGTTCGCCGCGCCAGACAGCCGTCCATGGTACCCTTCATGGGGCATTCCGAAGGAGCAAGGCTCCGAGCAGCAAATTTGGGAAACGAAAAAAGATGAAATTACGAAAAAATATTTCCCTAAGCTTGTCCTCTCGAAACCAGCTGAATTTGACAAGGTATGGGCGGAGTATACGGACGCTTTCGGCAAGCTCGATACGGCAGCTTACGAGAAATGGACGACAGAAGAAGTGAAGAAGCTGATCGAAGCAGCAAAATAATCGTTATCCAGGTTGTGGCGAAAGGCCGGATGAAAGCAATCGTTCGCCGGCCTTTCCCCTTTACAGCCCGATTCAGTCCGGAAGGAGAGAGATAAGATGGACAGTAAACCAACAATGTCGACGTCAAAGCTGGTGTTGCCAAAGAAGCCGACAGGACTGAAGTATTTTGCCAAAAAGCTGGTCGAGCAGCGTGTGCTTGTGCTCATGTCCGTACCGTTTCTAGCATGGTTGTTTATTTTTAAATACATGCCTCTATGGGGGTGGACGATCGCCTTCCAAGATTACAAGCCTGCCAAAAGCTTTAGCGAGCAGAAATGGGTCGGGTTTGACCATTTTCAGTTTTTATTTCAGGATGAACGGTTCATTCGCGTCTTAAGAAATACGCTTGCGATGAGCGGCATCAACCTGATTCTTGGCTTCGTTACGGCGATTACGCTCGCCTTGCTTCTAAATGAGGTGCGCAAGGTTGCCTTTAAACGGGTGGTTCAGACGGTAAGCTATTTGCCGCATTTTATCTCATGGGTTGTTGCGGCGAGTATTATTCAGACGACGTTATCGCCTGATGGCATCATTAATCAACTGCTGCTTTGGGGCGGCTTTGTCGAGAAGGGCGAGGAAATTTTATTTCTCGGTATCCCGGAATATTTCTGGGGCATTTTTGGAGCAAGCTCGGTGTGGAAAGATGTAGGCTGGAATACGATTGTCTATTTGGCGGCAATGACGATGATTGACCCCGCGCAATATGAAGCGGCGGAGATGGACGGAGCAGGCCGTATTAAACGGATGTGGTATGTTACGCTGCCGGGCATCAAGCCGGTTATTATCGTATTGCTGATTATGAATATCGGGTATTTGCTGGAGTCGGGTTTCGAGCCGCAGTATTTGCTGGGCAACGGGATGAACGTCGACTATTCGGAAAACCTTGACATATTTGTTCTGAAATACGGCATCGCGCAGGGCAACTACTCGCTCTCCATTGCGGCGGGCATGTTCAAAACGATCATCAGCTTTATTTTATTGTTCGCTGCGAACAATCTTGCGAAGCGAATGGGCGAGTCCAGACTGTTTTAGAAGGAGGGGTACAACGTGGATAATATGGCAGCAGAGGCTTTGTCCAACAAGTCCAGCCGAGTTCGCTCGTCACGCGGCGATCTTATTTTTGACATATGCAATTATATTTTTCTCACCTTGCTCATGATCGTAACCTTATATCCTTTCTTGAACACGGCCGCCGTTTCGCTCAACAACGCGACCGATTCGATTAAGGGCGGCATTTATTTGCTGCCAAGGATATGGACCTTAGACAACTATGCTTATGTATTGAAGGAATCAACGATTTTTCATGCAACGCTGATCTCGATTCTTCGTACCGTGATCGGAACGATTGCTACCGTTTTTTGCTCAGCGATGGTCGCCTATACGATTACTAGGCAGGAGTATGTACTCCGGAAGTTCGTTACGATTGCGTTCATTTTGACGATGTATTTTAATGGCGGACTCATTCCGAACTTTCTCTTAATCCGCGACTTAGGGCTGCTGAGCAATTTTTGGGTTTATATTTTCCCAGGTTTGATCGGCGTATTTAACTTGATCATCATTCGTTCCTTTATCGAAGGACTGCCGGAGAGTATTTTGGAATCAGCAAGAATTGACGGAGCCGGCGATTTTAAAATGTTTTACAGCATCGTGCTGCCGCTATGCGTTCCCGTCCTTGCAACCGTTGCTCTATTCTCGGCTGTCTATCAATGGAATCAATGGTTTGACGTATTCCTGTACAACTCATCGAATATCGAGCTCAGCACGCTGCAATACGAGCTTCAGAAAATTTTGCAAAACTCGAACGCGTCCTTGACGACGAAGACCGCCGGCGATGCGTTCGCCAATGCGAGCAACTCGGGAGCCAATACGGTGACGCCGTTCGCGATCCGCGCTACGATGACCATTGTGGCATCCTTGCCGATCATTATGGTGTATCCGTTCTTGCAGAAATATTTTGTAAAAGGTATGACGGTAGGCGGCGTGAAGGGTTAATCGAATAGGGGGAAGAGTCATGAGTAGAATGGCAGACGGTAACAACAGTACCAACGGTAACTTTCCAAAGCTGTATGAAGCATTTAGCGGCTCATTTGATATAGGAGCAGCGGTTAATCCGCGTACAATTATTCAGGCTGGTGATTTAATTGCGAAGCATTTCAACAGCCTGACCGCAGAGAATGAAATGAAATTTGTGAGCGTGCATCCAGCGGAGGATACGTATACGTTTGAAGCGGCGGACAAAATCGCAGCTTTCGCAAGAGAGAATGGCAAGAAATTGAGAGGGCATACGCTCGTTTGGCATAATCAGACGTCGGATTGGTTATTTCAAGAAGCGGACGGCAGCCCCGTTAGCCGTGAAAAGCTGTTCGCTCGTTTGAAATCACATATTGATACGGTTGTGACGCGGTACAAAGAGGACATCTACGCTTGGGATGTTGTCAATGAAGTCATTACGGACGAGGGCTCAGACCTGCTGCGTCCTTCCAAGTGGCTGGATATTGCGGGACCGGAATTTATTGCTAAAGCGTTCGAATTCGCTCATGAAGCGGACCCGAAAGCACAGCTTTTCTACAATGATTATAACGAGTCAAACCCGCTGAAGCGCGATAAAATTTACCAGTTGGTCAAAAGCCTGCTCGAGCAGGGGGTGCCGGTGCATGGTGTCGGCCTTCAAGCGCATTGGAGCCTGTATAGTCCAGGCTTAGATGAGATCAGGGCAGCCATCGAGAAATTTGCGTCACTTGGCCTAAGATTGCAACTAACAGAGCTTGATATATCGATGTTCCGGCATGATGATTTGCGTACGGATGTAGTCAGCCCGACTGATGAGATGCTGGAGCTGCAGGAGCGGCGATATGAAACGGTATTTCATTTGCTGGAGGAGTATAAGAATCATATTGATGCCGTCACCTTCTGGGGTGCAGCGGATGATTATACGTGGCTGAGCGACTTTCCTGTTCGTGGACGGAAAAACTGGCCGCTGCTGTTTAATGAGAGCCATCAGCCAAAAGGCTCGTTCTGGCGTGTCATCAAGTAGACCTCGCAGTCTTAAAAAAGCTAAAACAACTAGGGACAGCTAAGACTGCTAGTGCAGCTTAAAAGGAGGCACTATGTTTAATGAATAGTCATGCGTATAAGGCTTGGCTGAATGATTCGCCGCTTGAGGATGAACAGCTGAAAGCTGAGTATTCAGCTATAGTTGGACAGCTTGTCTATGACGGTGAACCGTCCGGCGTATTGGATACGGCAATAAAGGAGCTTCGCAATGGCATCCAAGCTTGCATTGGCATAACGCCAGCCATTAAGAAGAAGCCTGATGCCGGAGGTTTCCTTCAAATTGTAGTGGATTCGGATGTGGAGAGGTTAGAGGAATGGCGGCTGGGGAAAGAGGGATTTAAGCTCCAGTATGGGCAAGGCGCCGGCGCTAATCATGGCTATTTGACGCTTACCGGCGGCTCGGCCGTTGGGGTTTTGTACGGCGTCTACCATCTGCTGCGTCTCATAAGCGCAGGCAAGCCTTTTGAGGAGCTGAATGCGGAAGAGTCTCCAAGAAATCAGCTGCGAATGATCAATCAGTGGGATAATGCCGACGGTTCGATTGAGAGAGGGTACGCTGGACGTTCTATTTTTTATCAAAATGGGAGCATTACAACCGATTTGCAGCGAATAAGGGATTACGCGCGATTGCTCGCATCAGTCGGACTTAATGCCATCTCCATTAACAATGTGAATGTCCATGAGATCGAGACGAGATTCATTACCGATGAGCTGCTGCCGTCTGTAGCAGGCATTGCGGACATTTTCCGCGAATACGGGATTAGGCTGTTTCTGAGCGTTAATTTTGCAGCACCTTTGCAGATCGGAGGCTTGGCGACAGCAGATCCGCTTGATGCGGCTGTGCAAGGCTGGTGGAAGGAAACGGCTGAGCGGATCTATTTGTTGATTCCTGACTTTGGCGGTTTTGTCGTCAAGGCAGACTCTGAGCATCGGCCAGGGCCGTTCGCTTATGGACGTGACCATGCGGATGGGGCGAATATGCTTGCTGACTCGCTTGCAGTTTATGATGGGATCGTCATTTGGCGCTGCTTCGTTTATGACTGCATGCAGGATTGGCGTGATCGGAAGACGGATCGTGCGCGTTCGGCATTCGACCATTTTAAACCGCTGGATGGGCGTTTTCGAAGCAATGTGCTGCTGCAGATTAAGAATGGACCGATGGACTTTCAGGTTCGAGAGCCTGTATCCCCCTTGCTTGGCGCGATGAAAAAAACGAATCAGATGATGGAGTTTCAAATTACCCAAGAGTATACCGGGCAGCAGAAGCATTTGTGCTACTTGGTGCCGCAATGGAAGCAGGTACTCGATTTTGATACCTATGCGGAAGGCTCGGGGACTGAAGTGAAACGAATTGTCGATGGAACGATATACGGTATGAAGTATAGCGGGGTTGCTGCGGTTTCGAATATCGGGAATGAGGAGAGCTGGACAGGTCATATTCTCGCGCAGGCTAACCTTTACGGATATGGCCGGCTCGTCTGGAATCCGAATCTAACGGCCGAGGAGATTTCTACCGAGTGGACGATCGCAACGTTCGGAAGCGACCAACTCGTTGTATCAAACATTAATCGGATGCTGATGGAATCGTGGCCGATCTATGAAGGGTACACCGCACCGCTTGGCGTCGGCTGGATGGTAGCGCCTAACCATCATTATGGACCTGATGTAGACGGCTACGAGTATTCAAGATGGGGAACCTATCATTTTGCGGACCGGGACGGTATCGGCGTTGACCGGACACAGGAGAGCGGAACGGGATATACATCGCAGTATGAAGAACCGAATCGTTCGCTGTATGATCGCGTTGAAACCTGTCCGGACGAGCTGCTGCTCTTTTTTCATCATGTACCCTATACTCATCAGCTTCATTCTGGAAGGACGGTTATTCAGCACATCTACGATACTCACTTTTGGGGTGCCGAGGAAGCGGAACGGATGCAGCAGGAGTGGGCGGGTTTAGCCGGTAAAATGGATGAAGCAAGGTTTGTTCATATCGCTAATCGATTGTCCGAGCAGGCTAAGCATGCCAAGCAGTGGCGCGATATTATTAATACGTATTTTTACCGAAAGTCCGGTATTGCTGATGAATTTGGCCGCATGATCTATTAAAACTTTAACAGCCCTTTACCATATGACGGTAGAGGGCTGTTTGTCGTAGGCATCCTGCAACTTTCACAGATTTGTAAACGTTTGTAATGATGAGGTGATGGGATGTTTAAGGCAAGAGTGAGCACTGCTTTAATATTGATTGTATGTTTGACGGCTGCTGTGGGCTGTACGTCAAAATCGGAGAAGCCGCTTCCTGCATCGGGAAGCAATCCTGTGAGTACGATGGAACCAAATGCTGGTGAAAGGCTTGATGCCAAGCAGGTAACGGTAAGCAGATCGCAGCAATTCGGTAAAGTGAATGCAGCGGTCTATAGTATTTTTAAACAATCAGAGGATGTACAAGCATTTGAAGATGCGATTAAGACGGCGGAGAAAATAGGAGGTGTTCTCAATATAGCTAAACCAGATTACGATATGGTCATTGATAATGGCGGCTCGCAGCGCTCCTTGCATCTGTGGCTGCATCCGAAGTCAGAGACCGGCATGTATACCGAAGTAAGCGATACCGGGACTGGTTATCGGCTAACAGCCTCCGCGACGGAAAAGCTAAAGAAAATGATTATGGAGCAGTACTACAGTTCCGATCTGGCAGAGAAAAATGGTGATGTCGTGAACCTCCATGACAAATGGAGCAACGCAAGCAAGTGGAAACAATTCGTAAACAACGTGAAAGAAGGTACAGCGGATGTTGTTTCAGTCACCTCGTATACGCTTGAAGGCAGTCCAATTTTTCAAGATTTAATATTCGATGGGACAACGATTGAATATACATTTGATAATACGCATGATACATTTGGAAGCCCGATTAAGCCAGTCTCTTTCTGCAGCGCTATTGAAACGAATAAAACAGCCGAAGGAACGGAGTATAGGCTAGCCCGCTGTAGCGGAGAAGAGGCGGATAATCCGACTTTTAGCTTGCTGATGCCGTGAAGGTAATCGGAGAGTTGGTTTGGACATTTTTTTGACGTAAGGAGTGGGGTTTTGAATTTAAACAGAGGATTAGATAGGTTAGCTTTAGCCATGAAAATGATTATGATCTCTGCTATATTTGTTCTGTTAAGTGCTTGCAGCGATGCCGTAAAAGTCGAGCATGTAGAGGCTTTTGCCATAGAAATCATGGAGGAAAATGAAGAGGGGATTCATGAACGAACTGGCTTTAAGAAGGTGAATTCCATTTCTCTTATAGTAGAAGGCAAAAATTTTATCAGATCTGAAATTAAAATGATTGAGGACTTTTACGATAAAGAAGGAAACTATATTAACACGGTAATCCAGCATTCTAAAGCAGGCAGAACGCATGTCACTGAGGTTGAAGATGGAGACAACCGGGAAAAAGAGCTGCAAGAGCCTTCCACTATTTTGATTCCTGATGAAAACATAGAGCGTTTTCGATCATATGAACTGAATGACGATGAGAAAAAGCAGGTTAAAGAGCATGTGTTAGCTTTTATGGATAAGCTGTAGGAGCTGCGAAGGAGATAAATATGAACATTATGATTAGAAAAGAACGATTGGATGATCACAAGTCAAATTTGGGTTTAAAAAAGCATCCTTATGGGGAATAAAAGCGCCTTTCGAAGTAAGCGATGAAGCCTTTATGGCATTAGAGCTGCAAGAAAATACGCTTAATCATGTTTCCGGAGTTGTTGAATATTCAAGCGTGTTCTTTGAGTAAACAGGTTTTTGTATGAGGGGTGAACGTGGTGCTGAGTTAAGTTCATTCATATATGTTTAGTACGGACCACAGTGCCGCTTCGCTATTTCATTAGTACGGACTACAGATCCGCTATTTCAGATGAATGTGCCATTTGGAGAGTTCTGCGGACTCAGGATCCGCTATTTGTCCTTAAACATACTATTTTCTATTGAATTTCATCAAATAAGAGATTCTGTGTCCGGTATTACGAATATATCGCGTTCGATCATGCAAATAACGTATTCTGAGTCCGCTACCACAGCATAGTCACGCAACACAGTATCACATCACAGCATCGCATCACAGTATCACATCACAGTATCGCATCATAGTATCGCTCTCCCGATTGTTTCTTCTGAGTCCGCAACCACAGCATAGCCACCGCGCCAAAGCATCACACTCGCAAGTGCTCCCCAATGAATGTCATTGAGGAGGCAGATAGAAATCGAGGCAGGTCTTTTGTGATTATTCGACTACTTCAATGCCGCGGGCAATAGCACGCCTGTCAGCTTTCCGTTCGTTTGTATGATAAGCGAGCTGCCTTCCTTGAGCGTCGGTCCATAATTGCGAGCGCCCGTTTTCACCCGAAACAGCGGCTTGCCTGAATCAAAATCGATCGCGTGCAGGATACCGTCTGTTTGGGCTAGATAGACACCCTTTCCATAGATGTCCGTCATAGAGGCAGGGTTGTCCCCTGCCCAGCTCACATGCTGTCCGTTGGCTGTCTTAATGCCAGCAAGCGCACCATTCCCGGAGCCAGCGAACAAAATGCGGTCGCGGTGAACTTTTTGAGCAGGGTATCCATACGAATTTGAGGCGGGCTCATTATAGGTCCGAACAGGTTTGCCGTCAGGCTTGTAATTTGTAAAATCATACCTCGCAATTATACCGTTCTGATGGACATAAAAATCATTTCCATCCAAATAGCACGGTCCGCCGGTCTGATATTCAACGCCGGGCCCTTCCTGTACGCTCCAACGATAAACGCGGCTTCCTTTTAATTCACCTGTTTTGAGATTGATCACGGACACCGTAACGCTGCGTTCGGTTCCTTCAACTATCGGACTATAATTATCTTTTACGGAATAGACCACCCCGCCTTCGATCTTGAGCGGTGTGCCTTGGCGAAACATACCCCAAAGCTTATTTCCTGTTTTCTTATCGATGGCGTTAAGTTGAACAGAGGTAAGTGCGCCTTGAACGGTAAAGGTGCGGAATACGACATCTCCCGCATCGATGAGCCCCGCGTGGCCGTGATCGGATTGCGGCTCGGTGTTTTTCCAAAGCTGTTTTCCCGTCTTCGGATTAAAGGCATACATATCCTTTCCTTTCAGAATATACAGCGTATCGCCTACAATCTCGATAGCGTCCGGACTCGGCAGCTTGACACTCGACAGCCACTTTCGTTTCCCGTTTGATGCAGAGAGGGCATAGATGCTCCCGTCATTTGCCGCTCCGAAAACAGTTCCCTCCTGATAAACAACAATAGGCAGCAGATTATCTCCGTAAGTCCAAACGGTCTTGCCTGTTTGAGCGTTCAAAGCGATCAGCCTCTTGCCGCTTAATGAGAAAACTTTGCCCTCGCCTGTCACTGTAAAATACGAATTAGAGTAAATCTCCCAAGTATCGACCTTTGCGGACCAAGCTGGCTGAACATATGGTGACTGAATCTCTGGCTGTCCTCCACCGAAGGATAAGACAGATTTCTCTGCATGGACTTGGTTAATTCCACTGTTGTTTGCTGTCAGCCCTGTTTGGAGAGCAATAACCAGGACGGAAGCGGCAAGAACGGTTCGAGATATTAATTTTTTTTGCATGAATGATTCTCCTCATTTTCCCATAAATTTGAAAACTTTCCTTATAGACGGGCAGTCCGAGAAAAAGGTTGCAACGATTCGCTTGCGCTCGCTGTTTTGAAGAGGACGCTACTCGAGAATTTCAATTTTCAGGTTCGGATAGTTAGTTCTCAGCACATCTATTTGGTTTTCCAGTACCGTTTTGTCAAAGCTGGCTCCGATTCCTGCCTGTCCACTCACCGCGGATGACGCGCTGAAGGTTAAGGATGGTACAGCGTAGAAAATATAGGGATATGAACATATAAATCAAGTGGTTAACATCTGGAGGGAGCAGCAATTGATCTCATTGAAAAATAAAATAGCGATCGTTACAGGGGCTAGCCGATCATCGGGAATTGGAACAGCGATATGCCGTTCTCTAGCACGATTGGGAGCAGATATCTTTTTTACGCACTATCATGCTTTTGATGAAACGGAAGGCAATGGCGGGGAGAAGGATTGGCCGGAGCAGCTGCGCCATGAATTGGAAAGATTAGGCGTAAGAGCAAGCCATATGGAGGCTGATTTTGCAAATCCCGAGACGCCTGTTCTAATTATGGAGCAAGTCGAAAGGTCGCTCGGCAGCGCTTCGATTTTGATCAACAATGCCACCTATTGCGTACCAACAAATTTTCGCAGTCTAGATATTGATGTACTGGATCAGCATTATGTCGTGAACAATCGCGGCCCAATCTTGCTTAGCACAGAATTTGCAAAAAGATTCGAGAAAAACCATGCCAAAGGGACGGCAGGAAGAATTATTTTTATGGTTTCAAAAGGGCCTGATCCGGATAACTTGGCATACATCGCAACGAAGGGTGCTCTGATCGGATTGATTGAGCCGCTCTCCGTAGGCTTGGCGCCGCTCCAAATTACCGTTAATGGATTTGATCCAGGGCCGACCGATTCAGGCTGGATGGATGATGAGATGAAAGCAGGTTTTCTGCCTATGTTTCCGATGGGACGAATCGGATTGCCGGAGGATGCAGCGAGAGCGGTCAGCTTCCTAGCGAGCGATGAATCACAGTGGATAACGGGGCAAGTGATAAAATCCGAAGGCGGATTTTTAGGGAAATAGAGTGCATGCAAGAAGGAGAGAAGGAGATGGAGAAGGAGATGGAGATGGAGATGGAGATGGAGATGGAGATGGAGGACCAGCTGTGCTTAGGGTGTAAACTTGCAAATAAAAGATTGGAAACGCATATCGTTTATGAGAACGAGCTGGTTACTTGGACTTGGACGAAATAACCGCATTTGAAATTATGAAGACATCTGCTATGCTGGCGAGGGTACTGAAGTCGCAGTTTCAGCCTGATGGGATTTCGGTTATTCAAAATGGCGGTATATTCAATGATTTGAACCATTATCACATGCATATTTTTCCGCGCTATGAATCGGATGGTTTTGCATGGGTAGAGCCAGCTGATACGTCGAACGCGAAGGGACGTTTAAGTGAAACGCGGGAGCAGATGATTACGATCGTTAATCAGCAGATGTCTGGTTAGCTTCGTCAGTCTTATTCATCGCTGGTAATGAGAGGCATAGATCTAGTTTTTAGACTTATTGATATAAATATCAGTTTTTAAAATGAAATAAGTCTAGTTTTTATAGTTAATGTTCGCATAATCGGGCAAAAGCGAGAGTTTCAAGGGCAATCGGAAAAAATAGATTTAAATAGTAGATTTAATTATTTGAAAACCGAGCAAAAGAGGGAAATAGGTCTAATGAATAGACTTACTCTGTTTCTGATCGCGGTTCATTACTTGCTATTGAAGGGTCATAACGATGAGTTGAAAGCGTATTATGCCAGCATCGTTAACGATCCGCGTGAACCGGAGACAACATTCGCTGATTTCAGACGTTTGTGCGTGGAGCATGAGCATGAAATTATTCCGATCCTCCAAAGCAAGCTTGTACAGACGAATGAAGTTAGGCGTTGTGCATAGATGTACCCCGTTTATAAAAGGCAAAGAAGCCGCTGGCAAGGAATACAAGGAAACGATAGCGGAAGCAGATGGTCATGGACGCTGGTTTCAATGGAAGCTTTGAATATGTAGGCAAGCCCTGCGCACCTTTACAAAAGAACATGTGATAGGTAAGATTCTCATAAATATACCAGCCGCATAGGCGGAAGAGAGCCGCCGCGGCTACCGAGGCTTAATCGAAATCTAGTGCTTCGGCAGTCAACTTGGCTCTTTCTGATATTGCTCTGATAATGGTTCGGTAAAGTTGTGTTTATCAACGCGCATACTCATAAATAGCGTGAATACATAAAATACTACAAGTAAACCCAAAGAAATACTGAAGAAATGCACGAACATCTTTATCGTCTCCCTTAGTTATACTATTTTACCATTTCGATTTAGCAACTGCTTTTCAGACTCTATCCCCATGAATGCTTCCTTAGTAAAGGCGTCTAAGTCTCTTGTTCGAATATATCCCATATACCTCACTTTGTCTGAGGAAGATAGTAAATTATAAACTTAATATAATTAGACTCAATCTGTAGGAGCATTGAGTCTAATTATAAATTTACAATTATTGAATTTTACTTAGTAGATCTTTTACCTTCTGATTAAGATTCAATGTATTAAGAATATTACCTGAATCCGTGATATAAATATCTGATTTTCATAGATTGAAAGAGTATTATGGAGTAAAATAGAGATAACAGCTCGTTTGTTGCTGTTTTCAAAATACACCTATGAGGTGAACTCCAATGAAGGCTAAATTTACACTGGAATCTTCCAATGATTATCTTACTTCGCGTGCCGGGCTCATTCTTATCGGTCAACTGCTTGCCGGTACGCATTTAAATAAACGTCTTAATTTGTCTAAAGCTGGTGA